>JALZCO010000215.1 GCA_030863015.1 Actinomycetota bacterium | reverse complement strand
AGTGGAACCACTCGCTGATCCTGCTGCTGGACGGGTGCTGCGCTGCCGGGCTGCGCAGCATCGACCGTGCCGCGACGCTGCTCGACGGCGCGCCTCGTGAGGCTGCCAGCACCGCCGTGCGGGGGGCGCTGCACCTGCGGGCCGCGATCCTCGCCGCCCGCGCCACCGACACCGACCTCGCCGAGGCCCACCTGATCGAAGCGCAGGCGCTCACCGCCCCCGGCCAGGACCGAGCCAACCTCTACGGCACCAAGTTCAGCGCGGCCAATGTCGCGATCCATCGGGTCGCGGTGCCGGTCGAGTTGCTGGACGGCACCACCGCAATGCAACGCGCGTCCTCGGTGCGCCTGTCAGCGGGCACGGCACCGAGCCGGGCCGGCGCCTACTGGATCGACCTCGCCCGCGGGTGGCTGTTACACGGGGACCGCAGCCACGCGCTGGAGGCGCTGGAGACTGCGCGGCAGATCGCGCCGCAGCTCACCCGCTACCACCCGCAGGTCCACGACACCGTGCGGTCCCTCGCCGCTCGCGACCGTCGCACCACCGCCACCTTGTCGCGTTTCGCCGCGTGGTGTGGTGTGCGCACATGAACCAGGACGGCCAGCCGGTGCTCTACGCCATCGTCACCGGCTCCCCGGCCTCCCGCGACGTCGGCAAGCTGGTGGACCTTGCGCAGACCGACGGGTGGGACGTGTGCGTGATCGCCTCACCCAACGGCCGGCAGTTCATCGACGACGAGGCGCTGTCGGTCCAGACCGGGCACCTGGTGCGCAGCACCTACAAGGACCCGACCGCACCCGACATACTGCCCCCCGCCGACGCCATGATCGTCGCGCCGATCACCTGCAACTCCCTCGCCAAGTGGGCGGCCGGCGTCTCCGACACCCTGCCACTCGGGCTGCTGGTCGAAGCCGTCGGCAAGCGCCAGCCCGTGGTGGCGATGCCGTTCTCCAACTGGGCACAGATCCGCTTCCCCGCAGTGGCCGAGGCCATGCGCAAGCTCACCGACTGGGGAGTGACCGTGCTCGTCGGCGACGACGTGTACCCCCAGCACGAGCCAGGCACCGGCGAGCACTACCTGCACCTGTTCCCCTGGCACCTCGCCTGGCAAGCCGTCCTCAAACCACCCATGGCGATCCGCTGCTACGTGACATCATTGCCGGGCAGCCGGCCGTGCAGCGTAACTGCCGGGAACGTAGCTATTCACCTGGGGTGAGTGCTGGGGGCAGCCAGGGTCCGGTGGTGAACAGCTCTTGGAGGGCGTGGAGTTTGTCGATGCCCCATTTGGTGGCGGTGTCCAGGTAGGACTGCACGATCGCGAAGTCGATCAGGCCTTGTAGAGTGCGCCAGGCGCCGCCGGAGGTGCGCTGTTGGACTTTGACGGGTCGGATGGCTCTTTCTGCCTCGTTGTTGGTGAAGGGCACCAGGTCGGTGGCGAACCGTAGGATCATGTCCTCGAAGCGGGTGAACCGGGCGATCAGGGTGCGGGCGTCGGCCGCGAGGGCGCCGGGCTTGCCTTGGTTGTCGGCCCGTCCTCGGGCCAGCGCCCCGTGGTAGTGGCTGCGGATGCGGGCCAGCACCGCCTCGTCGAGGGCTTCGGCGCCGTGGGCGCGGGCCTGGTTGGCGGCGTGGTGGGCCTCAAGCAGGGTGTCGGCCATCGCGATTGCCCACAGCTGGGTGTCTGGGTCGGCGTCGGAAAGTGACCGCAGGTCCCGGAGCAGATGGGCGCCGCACCAGGCGTGCACGGCGGGCAGATGGGCGTAGCCAGCATAACCGTCGCGGATGAGGATCTCGGTGAAGTGCGGCAGCACCCCGCCGGCGTCGATGTCCTCGGCGCCCCGGCCACCGACGTGTATCACGGTCAGATACTGGGTGCAGGCGACGTGGACATAGGACAGGGACCTGGCGGCGCGGCCGGTGGTCTCGTCGGCATGGAGCACCGGCGCGGTGCTCAGCAGCTCGCGCAGCCAGGGCAGGAACGTCTTCTCCAGTTTCCGCGCCGCCCGGCCCCGGATTCCGGCCAGGAACCCGGTGGACACGTCGATCCCGGTCAGGGCCTCCAGCAGCGCCCGCGAGCGGCCCACCGGCAGGTAATGCCCACAGGTCAGCAACGCGGCTCGGGCCAGAGCGTGCGGGCCGATCCGCACCGGTGAGCCTGCAGCACCAACGACCTCGGCGCACTCGTCACCGGTCTCATCCCAGCCGGGGGTGGTGACCCGTCCGCAGCACGGGCAGCCCTTCGACACCCGCTGATACTCGGTGATCTCCGGTGCCGGCGCGGGGCGCACATCGGCCACCTGACGCCGCTCCCGGCCGGATTCGGCGGCATCGGCCAGCGACCCTGCGCACCCCCCGCAGTGCGCCGGTGAGATCACTACCACCCGATCCGGATCCTCGACCAGCGACCGTGACGACCCTTCCGCTCCGGGCTGCTTGCCTGGGTTGCGCCCCGACCGGGTCCGCGAGGAGCGCTTCTTCGCCCGCATCTTGTCCCATGGCGCATCCGAGGACGGGGGCCGTGAGGAGTTCGACGAGTCCGCCTCCAGCCGCCGCTGTAGCTCCGCGATCCGATCCGCCTGCACCGCGATCACCCGGTCCTGCTCGGCCACCCGCGTCGAGAGCTCACCCACCAGCACCAACAGCTGCTCATAG
>JALZCO010000126.1 GCA_030863015.1 Actinomycetota bacterium | reverse complement strand
CCCCGGTCTGCCCGGGGGCCATGGCGTTGATGTTGTCGATCAACGTCTGTGTCGCCGAGGGCCCCAGCAAACCCAGCACCGCGGTGAGCACGATCATTGCGGGGAAGATCGACAGAACACTGTAGTAGGTCAGCGCTGCGGCCCAATCGATGAGATTGTCCTTACCGAACTCCCGCACCGTGCGCTTGAGCACCGTCCACCACGAGCGCGTAGACAGCTCAGTAGGGCCTTCCGGACCGCTACCCGCAGCACGTCCGGAAGCCACTTCACCGTGCCCATGGGTGCGCTGTTCTGACATTTTCACCGTCCTCTTAAACCAACTCAGCCGAGTGTGCCCACAAGTACCCGGTAAGACTCGACAACAAACTCGACGACCGCCCCACCGACCAGGGTAGAAGTCATCAAATCCGTCTCATTCAACAGTAACCGGTTCTCACTCGTAGTAACTGACTGACCGTGAGCACCCTTGTCCTCAACACGCGCGGTGAGAGTGATCCGCGCTCCGTGATCGCTAGCTTCCACCTGACCGGACGGGCTACGAGCGGCGTTCCGCGGCTGACACCTAACGGCGCGCGGGGTTGGTAAACAAGCGACGTCTTCCTCGGTTTCCTCAGCTCGCCCGGCCACGGCGGTAGGTTTCACCACCGCGACAGCGTGAAACCGGTGGCTACGCTCGGCTGCGGTACGGGCACGTGGACCCTTGTGCGGAGGTCCCTTTCATTTGCCCATTAGAGTGTGCCGCAATTCTGCTCGCCGTTTAGCTCGCGCCTCCAGGCACCTCTCGCTTAACGTGCACCCTATGGGCACGCCAAAAAACACCAAGATGGATGCTCTGAGAGGCCTCTCCGAAGAACACCGAGTCTGGCATCGGAGTGTTGTGAAACTCGCTGCTGCGGTGGTGAAGATCCTTCCAAAATACGCGGAAGTGCCGGGACCAGTCGGTGCGCTGGTCTTGCCGGTGGCCACCGGGACAACCCGACGACGACAGTCCTGCCCGTGCTCGACGTGACAGGTAATCGCACCATCTTTAGCTCCCTTCTACACTTCGGGTGGCGCTCGGAGGGAGACCGATCTTCCCTTGGCGGCTCAGCAGCCGCTTCGGAGCATGACGTTGGTTGCTGTCAGTTACCCCATCTCACTCAGGTAACTCCGGATTCTCAACGCAACATGATCCGCGGTTGCGGGTGCGGCGGCTGCTCGGATGCCGTGCAGAGGTGGGGTCCGGCCAGAAGACAGGTGTCCGAGGAGGACGATGCCGCCATGCTCACCGCCGTGCTGTTCGGGCTGGCCGCGTCCAGCGCCCTGGTGATCGGTGCCCTCTTCGGCGCGCGGTGGAGCCCGGCGAAGCAAGTGACGGGGGTGCTGCTGGCGTTTGCCAGCGGTGCACTCATCTCCGCGCTAGCGTTTGAGCTGTTCGAGGAAGCGTTCACGATGGGCGGTGCGGTGCGCGCTGGACTCGGGCTACTCGCGGGGGCCGCGACGTTCGTCGCCGTCGACACGGCCCTGGACCGCTACGTCAGCGGTAAGTCCGGGCCGGAGCAGCGCGAGGTCGTTGCCTCCGGCGCCCGTAGCGGGGTGGGCTTAGCGCTGCTGGCAGCGGTGACGCTGGACGGAGTGCCGGAGAACCTCGCGCTCGGGGTATCGCTGGTTGGCGGCGCGTCACTGTCCCTGCTGGTGGCGATCTTCTTCTCCAACCTGCCGGAGTCGCTGGTGGGTGCTGTTGCCATGCGTGAGTCGGGGCTGCGTTCGCGCACTGTGGTGTTGACCTGGGTTGCTTGTGCGGTGCTGTTGGCCGCGGCGGTCGTGCTGGGCCGGGGCGCGGCGAGCGGATTGAGCGAGCATGTCCTCGCGGTGGCGCTTGCGTTCGCGGGGGGAGCGGTGCTGGCCTCGCTCGCCGATACACTCATGCCCGAGGCATTCGAGCACGGCCGGCCGCTCAACGCGTTCGCCACCGCCGCGGGATTCTTTCTGTCGTTCATACTGGCGGCCTGACCTACGGAAGAGGGTCAGCCGGCGGAGCAGGTTGGCGGTGTGAGCCGTCCCCTAGGTCGAGCATGACCATCTTGTCGCCATCGATGGTCCGCGGACGACGCGTGCAGCACTCGTCCTCAGCGGACAGTGACGCAGATCAGCGGCCGCTTCTGAGCGAAAACAACGGCGTGCAGTCTTGTGAGCCCCGAGCTTTCCATTAGTGCCTGGCTGTAGCTGCGGACGGTGTTGATGGTCAGCGAGCTCGGCGGCGATGTCCTTCGTGGTCAGCCCCGCCGCCATCAGTCGCAGGACGTCGATCTCCTGTGGGCGAGGCCGCGGAGGTCGGCCAGGCGGGAAAGCCCGCGGGTCGCGAGACCAGATTGTGAACATCGTTGATGGATTTCACCGTGTAGCACATCGCCACTCCCTTCGCTGTGCATCAGCTCCGTGCCAGGTCTCGCGACCGGCGCTGCGCCCGGAGTAGCCATCGCACCCGAGGAGCCGACGGCGGAAGGCCGTCGAGCGCAGTACCGCCCGCAGCGCCGCGATCGGCTGGCTGTCGAAAGCCGGGGCCGGCACGACGAGCACCTCGCTGGTCGAGCCGGTTCGGGCGATCTCGATGACCGTGACCTCACCGACGCGCGCCACGAGCGCAGCGATGGAATCTGCGGCACCGCCGCCGGCGCCGTGGTCCAACGCCAGCGCGATCGCGTGGCACAGGCCAATCACCAGTGCATCGCTCGCGTCCTGGACGCCTAACTCCGTCCAATGCATCGATCCACGGGGTACCTCGTCGTGCCGCAGCTCGAGAAGGACATCCGTCGCCGGCGAACGCAGGCCGCTGACGATTGTGGTCACCGCGCCGAACGCTGCGTCCGCGACCGGGACGGGTCGGATATCGACGCCCGCAGCGAATCCGTTGGCACCGGCGGGGATGCGCAATACCGCTTCGGTCTGGACCATCGTGTGCAGCGCACCGGCCCCGCGCTGCAGCGGGATGGCAACCAGACCCTCCCGGGCGCTACGGGGATCGACGATGCGCGCGAGGCGCAAGCGCACGTACTCGTCCAGGTGCTCAGCCGAGCTCACGGCGCAGCCAAGTCGGGCCGGTATTCCCTCCTCTCCAGCCGACCCGCCCCTGTCCAGCAACCTCCGGAGCAGGGGCCCGACGAAACAGGCAAAGGTGCGCTCGGCCGACGCCGGGTAACCCGGTACGCCAACCACCGGAACTGGGTGGCGGCCGGACAGCACTCCGAGCAGGACCGGATGTCCAGGCCGCATCGCGACCCCGTGTACGGTGATCCGCCCAAGGCGCCGCACGACTGTGGCGGTATGATCACCGCGGCCGGCGCTGGAGCCGGCAATCACCAGCGCCACATCTGCACGTTTCGCCGCCTGCGCCACAGTGGCAGCGATCTGGTCCGGACAGTCAGGCGCGATCGGTAGCCGCAGGACCTCGCCACCCGCCTCCATCACCATCCCGGCCAGCATCAGCGAGTTCGTGTCGAGGACCTCTCCTGGCGTGAGGACCGCGCCGAGCGGCCGCACCTCGTCCCCGGTTGGCAGGATCGCCACGACCGGCTGGCGCCGGACGCGGATGGTGTGGTGGCCCGCGGCGGCCAGCGCCGCCGCATCAACAGGTCGGATGCGGTGACCGGCAGGTAACACGAGCTTTCCCGCCTGGATGTCCTCGCCGATGGGTCGCACGTGACGCCCAGGAGCGACGGAGGCGTCGATCTCGGCACTACCGTCGCCCGCGAACCGGACGTGCTCACGCATGATCACGGCGTCGCGCTCGGGCGGCATCAGGTCGCCGGTATCGACGAGGTCGAAGTCCATGGGCAGAAGCCGGGCGGGCCGCTGTGGTGTCGCATTGTCCGTGTCGGCGGCGTACACCGCGATGCCGTCCATGGCCGCGGCCCGGTAGGAGGGCACCGACCACAGCGCCCGCACCGGCTCGGCGGTGACCCGCCCGCCAGCCGCAGCGACGCCGACAACCTCGGCATCAATCGCAGCTGGCCACCCGGATCGCGCGCACGTTCGCATCCACGCCCGGAACGCCTCGGCTACCGGGTCCGCACCGACCGCGTCGTTCTGAGCCGCCTGCATGTCGCGGTCAACCGCCGATGACGAACAGCTTCTTGAACGGTTGCGTGACGATCCACATGGACTTCGTGTCCTTGGCGAACGAAGCGATGTCGCCGGCTCGGAGAGTGACCATCTGACCGCTGTCGAGGTCGACGACGAGCTCTCCCTCCAACGCATGGATGGTCTCGTCAGAATTGAAGGGGTACGGGAAGCTTTGCGGCTCCGAGCGCCACAGCCCAACGGCCAGCGTCGCGCCCTCAGAGCCTTCGGTCCGGATCCTGTGAACCTCCCCGATCGCCTCTCCACCGACGATGAATGGCTTGTAGTCATCAGTGGACGTTGCAGAAAGGACGTATTCAGCGCTCTTGGTCGTCATCTTCACTCTATCCTCAATGGTTTCGAATGACTTCCGAATGCCACTATCCGGACACCGCGACTCCCTCAACCGACACTGCAAGCATATGCGCTGATAAGCTGACAAGCCGCCTGCATGTGCGGATACGGTGTCACGCTCTGCTCAACGTACCACCACTGGCCTGCCGGTTCACCATGATGAAACAGGTTCGAAACGAAGGGTTTTCACAGCGCACCTGCATTTGCAGGGATACCGGACACCCGACATCTGAGAATATTAGACAGTTACACTCCTTCACTTGCGTGTCACACATCCGTAACTCGCGCTTGCCTAACCTGGATCGTCGTTTCGACCACGTGGACCATCGAATTTTTTCGTCCCACCGGGGAAGGGGCTTCCCGATGACGCTCGCACCAGAAGTCGGTTCGAAGGAACTGAAGATCGTCCGCGGCGCGTGCCCGCACGACTGCCCGGACACGTGCGCGATGCTTTACCAGGTCCTCGACGGCAAGCTTGTCGACGTCCGAGGGGATCCGGACCACCCGATGACGCGCGGCGGCCTGTGCGTCAAGCTGAAGAACTTTCCGGAGCACCACTATCAGGCCGACCGCCTGTTGTATCCAATGCGCCGCACCGGGCCGAAAGGGTCGGGCCAGTTCGAGCGCATTTCATGGGACGACGCGCTCGCCGAGATCAAGGCTCGGTGGACCCAGATCATCGACGAGTACGGCGCACAAGCGATCATGCCGCACGCCTACCTGGGCCACCAGGGCGTGCTCAACGGTCTCACGTCAGGTGACGCCTTCTTCAACCGTCTCGGCTCCAGCGTGGCGGAGAAGACATACTGTGAATCCGGCTCATCCACTGCTTGGATCATGACGGTCGGCACGACCGGCGGGCTCGACGTCGAGAGCATGGCCTACTCGAAGTACATCATCGTGTGGGGCATGAACATGACCAGTACGAATCTGCACGCATGGCCGTTCGTGCTGGAGGCCCGGAAAAATGGTGCGAAGGTCGTCGTCATCGACCCGGTACGCACCCGCACCGCCCGGCAGGCCGACTGGCACATCCCGATCCGGCCGGGCACCGACGGAGCGCTGGCCATGGGTCTCATCCACGAGATCGTCACCCAGGATCTGGTGGACTTCGACTACGTCGACAACTACACCGTCGGTTACGGAGAACTGGCGCAGCGGGCCTACCTGTACCCACCCGAGCGAGTCACCGAGATCGCCGGCATCCCCGCCGAGGACATCCGCACGCTGGCACATGAGTACGCCACCACCCAGCCGGCTGCGATCCGGCAGGGTGTGGCGCTTGAGCGCAGCAAGGGCGGCGGCCAGGCGATCCGTGCCATCACGTGCCTGCCGGCGCTGGTGGGCGCCTGGCGGCATGTCGGCGGCGGCGCGGTGGAGATGCCGATCTGGGAGTTCCCCACCCGTTTCGACAAGATCTGCAAGCCCGAGTGGATTCCCGAGGGCACCCGGGTGATCAACGAGTTGGAACTAGGTTCGGCCCTCACCGGTGAGATGGCGCTCGACCCGCCGCTGAAGTCGCTGTTCGTCTACAATTCCAATCCAGTGTCCCAGGGCCCGGCGCAAGCCAAACTCGTCCGCGGCCTGCTGCGCGAGGACCTCTTCACCGTGGTCAGCGAGCACTTCATCACCGACACCGCCCGCTATGCGGACATCGTTCTGCCCGCCACCATGCAGGCCGAACAGCTCGACATCATGGTCACCTGGGGACACCTGTACATCTCACTCAACCAGCCGGCCATTCCTGCGCCGGGCGAGTGCGTGCCCAACGTGGAGCTTTTCCGCAGGCTGGCGAAGATGATGGATTTCGACGACGACTATTGGGACCGCACCGACAAGGAGATGCTGATCGACTTCCACGACTGGGATTCCCCAGCCATGGAAGGCATCACCTGGGAGAAGCTTACGGAGCACGGCTATATGCGGATCAATGTCGGCTCTCCCGATGTCCGGGCTCCGCACGCCGAGGGTAACTTCCCGACCCCATCGGGCAAGTGTGAGTTCAAGTCCAGCCTCGCCGAGGGCGGCAACTTCGTGGTCCCGGTATGGCGATCGATGTACGAGGCCATGCAGCCCGGCGAGCCCATCGACCCACTGCCGGACTACGTGCCGCCCTTCGAGTCGCCCGACTCGAACCCGGAGTTGGCCAAGCACTACCCACTCAACATCGTCTCGCCGAAGCCGCACGCCTTCCTCAACAGCCAGTATGGCAACGCGGAGGACAAGCAACGCGTCCAGGGCGGGCAGCGAGTCTTCCTGCACCCCAACGACGCAGCCGAGCGCGGCATCGTCACCGGCGACCTGGTTCAGGTATTCAACGACCGCGGCATGTTCCAGGGGCCCGCACAGCTGGACGACGCTCTGATGCCCGGTCTGATCATGGCCAACGTCGGGCACTGGGCGAGCTCCAGCCCGGGCCAAAGCTCGGTCAACTCGATCACGCTGGACCAGCACTGCACGCTGGGAAACGCCGGGGTGTACTCGGACAACCTCGTCGAGGTGACCAAGCTCGACGACACCGGCTGAATCCCAGCACAGGCCGCGGACGTAACGGCGCAAGATGCGACGTCACGGGTGAAGGTCATCTTATCTTCGCCATGGGAAGCGGGTCGGGTTTGGTGCGAGGCTGGGGTTGTCGGCGGGCGCAGCCGGTTAAGCAGGGTGCCATCGAGAGGCTGTGCGGCTCGCACGCGTTCGCCGTGCGAATATCGCCGCCTTTTTGTGCTTCCGGACAGCGACGTCGACTCACCCGCTGCGTGCTGCCTCAGTCACTATATGCATCAGCGTTTAAGGTGACTCATCGAATCCTGCTTCAGCAGCTTTGGCGGCGCTGAGCACGAAGCTCGAACTGGATGCCGTCTGGATGTCAAAGGTCAAGACGTCACCGTAGTCACGGCTCGCAATCGGCGTGGAGTCAACTCCCAGCCGTGCAAAATGCGCCTACCATTCTCAAGCTCAACTCGGTCGGCGGCAACGTCGGCATGTACGGGACCAGCTACGAGGGATGGACCGGTACATGGCGATTGGCAGACCCGCCGCCATCACTTAAGGCTGTGGTGCCGATCAGCGGCGTGATCGATGTCTGGAGCCTGCTGACGCGCCAGGGGGCGCCGATTTCGGTCGGGCCCGTGGCCTCAACGGCGTTCGGCGCCGCCACGAGCTTCCTCGGCCTCGAGCCAGTGGTGCTCGACCATACCGGCTGCCTCGAATATGTAACGCACCTGCACCAGGGCACGGAACTCTCACAACCGGCGACCGCACGCCCTACTACAAGGAACGGGACCCGCGCCCGTTACTCGCAAACTCCCCGGTGCCCGTCCTGGTGGTCAATGGCCTGCGCTACTTCGACGAGGCACACACGCTGCAATTCGAGGAACCCGGCAGCAGCCAACCCTTTCCGACCGGCACACCCACTAGGGCTACCACCAAAAGTCTGCTGCTGGCCACCACAATCCCCGCGGGCGAGCGACTCGGCCTGGTCATCAGCGCAACCTTGGCGGAGATTCTTCCCGACCCGCTCAAGCCGAGGATTACGATCGCTACCGGCGACCAGCTGACCGGCTCGCTGTCGCTGCCGGTGATCTCCGGCGAGCTCCGATTCCGCTGAATCTGACCCTAAGTGGCCGTGCCTCGCGGATCCCAGTCTCCCATGTCGCAGCTTTCACCCATGCCTTCGGGCAGAAACGTGGAAACAATCCGGGCGCGAATCCGTTGTTCAAGCCGGGTCCGCCCACGGCCCTCAATCGCGCGAACTCGCGCAGGTCATCACGTACCCAATCGGTGTCCCACACCGCGCGAGCAGGCAGATGCTGCATGCCATTCGGGCTGCCATCCCCGGCGTGCTCGGCAATCGACCAGCAGTCTTGCGTGGCAGATCGGCCCACAATCTCAACACGAATCCTCGGACCCGCCGCCACGGCTTAACCCGGCCACAGCGGCGGGCCACCCGAGCGAGCAACTCCTCCGCACGCGGTGGCCGCCCTGCGTCCGGGACAGACATCCGGCAAGATCACGATCTATAGGTGGAGTACTAGACGCCACACACCAGGCGTCCAGATGCCCCCGGACGCGTTCGGCGAGGTACACAGATCGCCCTCACCGAACGCCGCGATCTACTCCTCGTCGGTCATCTCCGGCGCCCACCACAGGCCATCTCGCCAGAACATGATCCGCTCACCGGCACGCCGCCCGGCTCGGTGGGTCAGTGCCGCCGGATCACGGCAGCTCCCATAGCCTCCCGCGATCAAGCGATGAGCGTCGAACAGACCGACCGTGACGAAAGTCGAGTGGCATGCGCAGCAGTGCGCTGTGCGGGCCCCCGTCCAGACAGCGCTGCATCCGCTGCAGGAGTGCGGACCATGCGGTGCGACGAAACCACGAGGCTCCGCACGAGCCGCACCTCCATTTGCGGATCCGCTGCCGCCGCCCGCGCCGAGTAGCACCCACGGCTCGAACTCCAGAGGTTCTTGGTATGCATTCACCTTGACACCTCCCCCCTACACTCCCGGAGCACTATCCGCGAGTGAACCGAGCAGACGAGTCAGACACGCCGATGCACCAGGCCGACGGCTCGGTGCAAAGGGCCGGAGCATCGATTTTGCGGGACTCAAAGCGACGTTGCCGACGCCGGCCGAGCCCTGTTGTAGGCGGCTACCGCTGCATGCAGCCGACGCGACGACCTGGACCGCTGCCCGCGACGTGTATCTGTGCCACCCGTTCCTCATCCACGCAGCACAGCGTCACTGGCGGCCAGCCGAAGTTCATGGCGCAGCCCCGCTCGAGCCGGTCGGTGAATTGGCTCCGGACCGTGTCGACCAGCGCCGGTCGAACGGGCGGTGCTGCAAGGCCTCGTCGAGCCTGACTGACCAGATCTACTGGCGCAGACCCGAGCGGACTCGCACGGCACGGGTCTGCTTGGCGCGGGCGGCAAGCTGGTCGTCGGGGGGATAGTCCACGCCGACGAGAGTGAGACCGTGCGCCGGGGCCACCGTCACCCCGCTGGCGCGGGCGGTGTATCCCAGCAGGCCAGCGGGCCAATCCGGGGAGTGCCGACCGTCACCCACTGCCAACAGGGCACCCACGAGGCTGCGCACCATCGAGTGGCAGAACGCGTCGGCCACGACGTGCGCGACCAGGACATGCGGTTCGTCGCGGTACCACTCCAGACGCTGCAGCGTGCGCACCGTGCTGGCGCCCTCGCGGCGGCGGCAAAACGCGGCAAAGTCGTGTTCACCGAGCAATAGCCTGCTTGCCACGTTCATCGCGGCATCGTCTAGCCGGCGGTGGTGTGCCAGCGTGTCGTG
>JALZCO010000154.1 GCA_030863015.1 Actinomycetota bacterium | reverse complement strand
TGCACACGCTACATCGGTCCACTCACCCTGGTAGGTAGTGGCAGTGATCTCGGTTACGCGGCCGAGCAGCCCAACGCAAACGAGGGTGGGGCGCCAGACTCGGGCACGGAACAGGGCGCGGCTCAGTGATGGAGGATGTCCCGAGTTCCGTGGAACTTCGGTGGCGGTCCGGTGATCATTAGGCGGCGTTGACGGTGTCATCATGACGCTTGGCACCGACGGTTTCGGTGGTCCGGTTCAGCGTGTCGCGTAGGGATCTTAGGTGTAGGTGGCCGTTGACTCGGCGGAATTGCTTGCCGGCCTTGACCATCCCGGCGGCGCACCAGCGCAGCGCCATCTGCCCGTCGCGCCAGCGCTTGACGTTGCTGGCGTGATCGCGACAGATCGAGATCATTGACTCGATGGCGTTGGTTGAGCGCAGGGTTGTGGCCAGCGTGGTGAGATGCCAAGCCGCAGCACGGTCAAGGTCTCGGCCATGCCCTCGCGCAAGCTGGTCGCGGCACCGGGGTGGGCGCGGTCGAGTTCGGTGGTCAGCGTGCACAGTTGGGCCTCAGCGGCCAGTTCGGGAACGCGAGCGCACACCGAGGCGCTGCTTCCGGAAGTCGCGGCAGTCCTCTCCGCCGTCGGCCTGCGGCTGTCGGAGGAGAAGACGCTGATTACCCACATCGACGAAGGCCTTGACTTCTTGGGCTGGCCCATCCAGCGCCACCAAAAGCGAGGCACCGATCGGCAGTACGTCTATAACTACCCGGCCAAGAAGGCCTTGCGGGCCATTAAGGCCAAGTGCAAGGCGATCTGCCGGCTCAACGTCAGCCTGCCGCTGGCAGTCCCGCTGCACAAGCTCAACCTGGTGCTGCGGGGCTGGACCACCTACTTCCGCCCCGGAGTGTCCGCCCGGGCCTTCCACTATCTGCGCATGATCGTTTGGCATCAGGCATTCGGATGGCTCCGGCGCAAACACCTCAACACGGGCTGGAAGGAGCTCCGCCGCCGCTACTGCGACGGCACGTGGTGGCCGCGCGACGGAAAGATCACCTTGTTCAACCCCGGTTCGGTAGTCACCACGCGTTACCGCCCGAGGGGGACGACGATCCCTTCACCGTGGCCCAGCGCGATCTGAGGAAAACAACCACCCAACGGGACTTGTGGAGAGCCGGATGCGGGGCCAACTCGCACGTCCGGTTCGGGAGGGCGGCCTGGAAAAACGGGCCGGGAGCAATCCCGGTACCGCGCTCCAGGTCGACCCCACCATGCTCATCCGGCGCTGCGCGCAGCTTGAGGCCACCGCGCCGCAGGACGTCACCAGCGCGGCGGTCTACACGCTGCGGTTGCTGGCGCGGCGCGTGCTTGCACTGACCGAGGAGATCCACGACCTCGTCCAGCGGATCACCGACACAATCACCCTGCACTACCCGACCCTGTTGACCCGCCGCGGCATCGGCCCCGACAACACCGCAGCCCTGCTCATCGCTGCTGGCGATAATCCCGATCGGCTGCCTAGCGAGGCATCCTTCGCCGCGCTGTGCGGCGTCAGCCCCCAGGAAGCATCCTCGGGCAAAACCACCCGCCACAAGCTTAATCGAGGTGGCGACCAACAAGCCAATTCCGCGCTGTACCGCATCGCCTTGTCCCGGCTGCGCTGGAACACTCGCACCCGCGACTACCTCGCCCGCCGCATCACCGAAGGCAAAACCCGCCGCGAAGCCATCCGCTGCTTAAAGCGATACATCGCCCGGGAGATCTATCAGATCATCACCTCCTCACCCGAAGCCGAACCGTCAGCGGCTTGACATCCCTAGGGGCATCAGTGCCTACGGTTCCGACCGTCGCTTCTCGCGCGG
Source organism: Actinomycetota bacterium (assembly GCA_030863015.1). Taxonomy (GTDB): domain Bacteria; phylum Actinomycetota; class Actinomycetes; order Mycobacteriales; family Pseudonocardiaceae. Next base: position 3,165 of record JALZCO010000154.1, on the reverse strand, counting down.
TCGCTCGCCGGGTCGATCACCCGTGAGTCGCGGCCTCAATTCCAGCGTCGCGTCGCCACCAACACCGCCCTGACGAGCAGACTGCTGGCGAGGCCGGTGAGGACGCCCGCGCCGAAGAGGAGACCCTCGTGCCGACGGGGCTGGACGATGTTTGTCAGACGTGCCTCGGGAGAGTAGATCGTCGAACCCAACCAGATGAGGAGAGAGCGGTACGCCGGATCCAGCGGCGGCACGCCAGAGCCCGACCATGGGCCAGCACAGTGCACGCCCTCGACCTGTGTAGGGATTCACCGTCCCAGTCTGGTCGAAACCGGACGTTTCGGATACATTCGCGGTAGATAAGCCTCTCGGGCCGGAGGTGTAGTCGGGAGCGGCTTATGAGTGACGCGGGCTTGCACACCTGTAGCCATACGTGTGGGCGATGGCTGGAAGCTGACATCGAGTCGGCCCGATGGGGCTCCGTTGCTGCTCATGAGACCAGTCGCACACAGATTGTGAAGCTGCATGGTCGGCGTATCCAATGAGTTTTGTTCGGTTGTATTTGCATAGATGCCGCGTGGGGAGAAACATTCTCTGGTCGGTGGAGTGTGAATGTGGAATGAGGAGTGATGGTCATGGGTCAGAGAGTCGAGCAATAAACGAGGGGAAAAGTCATTTGGCTGTCATGCATGCCCGTCAGCGTTATGTATTCAGGAGAGAGACGGATGGAACGGCTTGAGTAAGAGGCGTCAGGCCGTGGTCGACGAGCTTTGCAGTGACAGCACTCAGGTCATGCGCCAAAACCGACGCGCTAGACGCCGCCTCAGTCGCGATGCGCCATCCCCGGCTTCGCCAGGTGCGACGGCCTGGGCGTCGAGGTGTGCAGCTCCGCCACCGTGCCCTGGGGTGACGCCGCCGGGCCGGCCTGATCATCGCGCTGGCCCGCCAAATCAACAGGCATCCGCAGGTGTCGAAGCCCAGGACTACCCCACTACCAGAAGTTTGTGTTGGTTGAGGACGTGTGCGTAGTGGTCGAGTCCCCCCTCGACTTGAACCCCCACAGCTAGCTGGTTGAGCCACCACCGCCCGCGCACATCACCATCCTGCCGACCCCCCGCGGGTATCCGAGTCAGCCCCTTACCGTGCAACAAGCTGCTCGTACAGGCATGCCGGGACCATGCTCCAGGACATATCGCCAGCTGGCACAGTGCTACGCCGACCCTGCCAGCTGACGAGCACGGTGCGCGAGATCGCGGGATGCCGGGTCAGGCCGAGCGTCCAGTGCCTTGACGAGGGGGGCAAGTTTGACACGTGGTGCACGAACAGATCGCAGCGGCGCCACGCCAGCAATGGCACGTTGAGCCAATACGCCAGCGTCGGGCTGGCCAGTATACGTATGAATCGCCGCCAAGGAGATATCGGCCAACACGCCTTCGCGGCGGGAGGTTCCCTCTGCCGTCCACTTTCTGAGCGAGCTAGCCGCGAACCTTTCGGCAGTGTCCAACCGTCCAAGCCGGAGATACACATATGAAGCCGCACATTCCATGTCGGCGTCGTCGTATGCAGTGGCCGGCTGCCACTCTCGTGCTGTCTTAAGTGACCGCTCGGCCGCCTCACTATGCTCCATGTTGGCTAGCATTAAAGCGGATTCCACGTTTAGCCACGCAACCATCTCAGCCGCCGCCGGCGAATCGGGGGCCTCACTGAGCCGGACCAGGCCGAGCTGACATGCCTTCAGACCATCGTTGTACGCCCCCGCATCGCGCATATGAATGCCCGCGTGCCACAACGCCGAGGCCAACTGCACTCCGTCGCCGACGCTCGCGGCTAGGTCCATTGCCGTGGCGAAATAGGTCCGAGCCTGATCATGCATGCACGCATCGACGCAGCACCACCCGGCCAGGGTGTGGAGATCGGCCAGCGCCGAACCCAGCTCGGCCTTGATCGGGTCACTGGAGGGTACCGACATCAGCGGCCGTGATCGGTTGGCCACCGCGGTGACGACGTCGGCGCCACCGCCATAAGTGCGGGCTACCGTGCGCAGCCGAGCAGTCAGTTCCTTAAGCGCGGCTACGTCGGAGGCGCCGAGCCGAGATGGCAGTGGGGTCGGCGTCGTCGGCGGTGTGGGTAGTTCCAGCACTTCGCCAAGTACCGGCGCACCCAGCAGGGCGACGCTGGCAGCGGCTAGGAGTGCGCGGCGTCTCATGTCCTCGTCGACGACCTCCTCCCCGACAGCCGGGGTCGCAGACTTAGCGACTTCGTCATCGTAGGCCAGGCCCATCCAGGCGCGCGGTACTTCGAGGCTCTGGGCAATGCGGAGCAGCACGTCATAGGCCATGACTCGGCGGCCCTTGATGACCTCGGATACCTCGGACTGGGATTGCCCGGTCAACTGGGTGATCTGTCGTTGGCTGATGTCAGCCTGGGTGAGCAATCGGTAGACGGTGGTGATGTCCCGCTCAGCGAGCGCTTGACGGACAGCCGTGGTGGTCAGTGCGTGCCGGAGTCGATCGCTGAGGGCTTCCGTGGTCGGCGCTGGTGTTATCGGGGGGTGTGGGTCCGGCATTGTCTGGCTGTCGCTCCCCTGTGGTCGCTGTGGGGTTGGGTTGTCGTGCCCGACCCTGAGCGTAGCTGACGATGAGCTGATTTCGTTCAGATGGAGTGATTTCATAGTGAACACTTCGGCCCTCCGCGGTGTGTTGCGCTGACGGCGCTGGTGGGGCGGAACTGTGACGGTGTGACGGGTACCGCGCTGGCTCGTCACACCGTCACACGGACTGTTCGTCCTGCTAGTGCCCGTGATGTGGCCGTCACATGGGTTGTGACGGTGTGACGAGCATTTTGGGGTTTTGTGACGGGTGATGTGACGGCCGTTCTGCGCTGATCAGTTGTCGTCGGTGTCAGGTAGGTGCCCGTCGCGGATGGCCTCAACGGCGGTGCGGATGTCGGCGATGAGGTATCCGCGGATCTGCCGGATGGTTCCGTCCTCGCTAGGGATACGTTCGCGGGTTGGCCGGCAGCCAAGATCGGTCATTTGCCGGCTGAGGGTGCCCCGGTCGGTGTTCAAGGCGGTGATCAGTTCGGCGGTGGGGACGAACTCACGGCTGCCCTCGTCGAAATCGGTGCCGAGGTATTCGACTATCGATGCCAGCGGTTCGGGTAGATCACATATCGGCGGCTCTGGGT
>JALZCO010000148.1 GCA_030863015.1 Actinomycetota bacterium | reverse complement strand
CCAGTGCACTGATTGGTGTCATAGTAAATCACCAGCCGTCGCCCATAACATCTTGGCTTTGACGCACGTCTGACGCCTGGACGGTTCCCGGGCGTGGGGCGGGCGATTCTTGGGCCAGCCGCTGCATTACGATCCTTGCGTTCATGAGGGGCTATCCCGACCAGCACGGGCTGTGCCACATTCTTTCCAGAGGTGCGGCCGGCGCTCCAGATTTACAAACATCGTCGTATACCGCTGAGGCCTCAAGGTAAGGCGACTTCATGGTTGACTGTGCCGTCTCCGAGCGTTCCGGTGATCGTCACTTCGTGCGCTTCGAGCCGGAGTGTGAGGGCCCCGCCGGGGAGTCGATCGCTCACAATCTTGTCACTCGGACGCCCTTCCTGCACTGTGGCACTGGCCGTTACATCTCCGGAGACGGCGACTTCCAACGTTGCTTGCCGGTTAGCTGGATGAACAGTGAGTGCCAGCTTTACTGATCCGTGGTTGTAACTCTTTTCGATGAGATCAGGTTTCTCTGCCTGAGTCACTTCTCTCCCATAGTTCCGCCGGCCTACGGCCGGTAGCCGCACTACACATCGCTAGGTGCGCGACCACAGCGATGGTTTCGAGTCGATGATCCGGAAACTGGGACAGCGACCAGGGGGTGCGTTCTGACCCAGCAGAAGGGGCTCGCCGGTGGGATCCCCACGAGGATTGGGGTCGGGAATGTGGACGTTGGCAACGGCGCGTTGTCCATGCCATCATCTTCCCGCGACCTCCTGACAGACTACTACGCGCACACTGAAACAAGGGGCTTCTGGAGCGACCGTACCGGCGCCATCGCAGGTCAGTTGGTATCCACCTGTCTCGGTCGGGGAACCCTGCTGAGCCTGGGTGCGACCGCCGCCACATCACCTGGCGCACCGATAAAGATAAAACCGATAGATAAAGAGGTGCGCGGCGACCAAGGTTGACAGCCCGCCCTCGGTGCGCCAGGCCTCCCGCAGTCAAACGGTTGAACGACGATCTACTGTGTAGTCCTCAGGTCGCGGGAGTCTGGGGCGTGTCGTCCCCTTTTCCGACCGATGCCGGAGGCAGACCGGTACCTTTCGCACGGCCGGTCCCTACCTCTTCGTCCTTCTCCAATATATCTCCGGGAGCCGACTCAGCTCTGGCGTTGTCAACCTTCTCCTGGGCGGCCTTCTCGTCGCGCTCTTCCACCGCAAACTCCTTCCTTTAGGGCTCTTACTATAACGGCTCTTAAGAGTTGGGTCCTAGATCCTCCTCGTGTCGAGCCCGGCTGAAGCGCCGGGACGGTGATCGAGCACTACAGTGTGCCCCGAACGGCCCGTCAGCATTCGCGGATGAGGCTGATTCACCCGATCGGTCGACATGAGCTTGCGCGAACCTCTCGACAGTCGGTGTAGACAAAAGGGCGCGACGAGGCCGCAGAACAGCGATGTGCGCACTTGACGCCTACGAGAACGTAAGCGGTGGCCGGTCGCGCCATCGAGCAGCTGTATTCGAGCACAATGGCGCCGCAACAGCCTCGATCATTGTCCTGGCGACGTGGCGGGTCCGCACAAACCAACTCGGGCTTGTGGTACTGCCGGATCACGACGGTGAGGCGGGGTCAGCTCCACTTCACGATGGGTGCGAGGGATTGGCTTGCCCTACGTCGGCGATCAGCAGCGCCCCGTCGTGGCCGGTCCAGAAGGTAGATCGCGATGCTCCATGTGGGGTCATCTTCGGCATGATGAGGCGCATTGCCGAACCAGATTGCCTTTCGCAGGGGCCTGCCGCTGTAGCGCAATATCGTGGCGCGTAGCGCGACGGGAACATCGACTCGATACTGCCGACATCGGGACCCGTTGCTCCGGATGAGTGACCGCCCTGGTCCTTGCCCTGCCAACCTGTACTATGCAGCGGTTCGGCTACTCAGAGGAGAACCGTAGTGACGCACGATGACCGCGCGCCGTCGTAGGAAGACGGGCTCCGGGCCCTCTGCCACTGCCTTGATCGCCTGGGTCGGTGGCGCTCCGATGATGGCTGGTGTCTCCGCCGGTACGGCGGTTTCGGGAGGAGGCCACGCCTGGTCTCCTACTCGAATGCCTGGCGGCCGGGCGATTCTCATCGGCCGCGCCTGCGGCCTGGCTGCAGGCACCGTGCTGGCCTGCGGGTCGGTGCTGGCCAGCGCAGTACATGTCGGTGACGGTTCAATCACTGGCCAGGATGCGTCTCGACCCAACTACGTTCCGGTCGGTCCGGATGCCGGATCTGGTGCGCCAGCGGGATACCGAGAGGCGGCGGCTGTGCAGCGTCCCCCTGTGGCGCCGGATGCCGTCAGTGCTCAGGCAGTCGCTCGATCCACCCCCGAGCTGCGTCGGCAGCCTGCGCGAGTGCACCGGAACAACTTAGTTTCCCTGAATGCGCCTCCTCAACGGGGCACAGCCACGTCGCCCAATTCGCAAGCCCCTTGGCGCTCACCGGCGCCGTCGGCCGACCCTGCTCCCAGCGGCCCGATCGCACCGGTGAACCCCGTGCTTGATCCCGCTGCGTCGGGGGTTGGTCGGGTCGCCCCAGTGGCTGGCGTGTTGCAGCCGGCAGCTAAGCGCGATAGGCAGCCTGCTCCCTCCAGCACGCAGGCAGTAGTGCCTGGAAAGCAGGCCGCAGCGCCGCTGCTCAAGGAGGCGACTCAACCGGCGACGACAATGCTGGGTGCGCTGCTGCCGATGAACTGATTGTTCATCGGACCCGCGACGGCGGTGTGGGGTGCAGGTGATCCGCCCAGATCAGTCGTCGCGCTGGGCCAACCTGAGCACTGCCTGGTCGTACCTGCCCTGGGCTTCGGCGGGGAGCTCGTTGCGCACCACCAAGCTCTCCAGCACCGCGAACAGGTCAGCGATGACATCACGCTCGCAGATGTCCAGCTGATTGGACCGTATCCTCGCCTGCGCGAGTGCGGGCGCAGCTAACTTAGCCGAAGCAGCAGCTTCCAGATTAACCTCAGGTATGAACCACATCGGAGGCCTCCTGGACTCTCGTGCCGCGAGCGTCGTGCCAGCAGCAGGCGGCCTTGCCTCGTGTCCCCTCCGACTAAGGATTCAAACCGGCAAGGTTGCTCGATCACGTTTGTGGGGGTAATCACAGGAAACGTCCCAGTTCCTCGATAACATCGGCAGCCGAACCACATCGCTGCCGTCAAGGAGTTCTTGTGCCCGCGCCGCCCCAGGCCACCTCGACTGCCTCGCCAACCGGCGTTGCAACCGCACAGCGGGCTGCGGACCACACGGCCCCCCAACTCAAGACTCCCGAGTGCACGGTTCACCAGATCAAGGCCCAGGAAGGGGTCGGTGCGCCGGACGGATGGCAGCGGTTGTGGACACCGCACCGGATGGCCTACATCAAGGGCGAGGGCAAATCCGGACCTGAGGCCGGCGTGGGGCAGTGCCCGTTCTGCCGGATCATCACGATGGACGACGCGGAGGGTCTGGTGATCGCTCGCGGCAGCACTGTCTATGCTGTGCTGAACCTCTATCCCTATAACCCCGGGCATCTGATGGTGGTGCCCTACCGGCACGTCGCCGACTACCCGGATCTGACCGCCGAGGAGACCGCCGAACTGGCCAAGTTTACCCAGCGGTCGATGCTCGCCGCCCGCCGCGCGGCCGCTCCCCATGGCTTCAACATCGGGATCAACCAGGGGACCATCGGTGGTGCCGGCATCGCCGCGCACTTGCACCAGCACGTGGTGCCCAGGTGGGGCGGTGACGTCAACTTCATGCCAGTCATCGCGGGGACCAAGGTTTTGCCGCAGCTGTTATCGGAAACCCGAACGCTGCTGGTGGACGCGTGGAACGAGATGTCCTGAACGCTGCCCGAGTGGTTGACCGTCGGCGGGTGAGCTTCACCGGTGGCAACGCCGACCGCGCCGACGATCTCCACACTTTCCCCCACTAACCGCAGGTGCGCGATGCTCAACATCTTTGCCCGTGCGTCCGTCTCCCGGCTCCTCGATCCAGTGGGTAGCTGGTTGTCCCGGACCGGTATCAGCCCCGATGCCATCACGCTGACCGGTACCTTAGGAACGGTTGCGTCGGCGCTGTGGTTCTTCCCGCGCGATCAGCTGCTGGCGGGCACCATTGCGGTGACAGCCTTCGTGCTCTTCGACGTGCTCGACGGGGCCGTGGCGCGAGCTCGCGGGACCGCCACCCCGCTCGGCGCAGTGCTGGACGCCACCTGCGATCGAGTCGCCGACGGTGCCCTGTTCGCCGGGCTGACCTGGTGGTGCTTCGAGGTCGCCGATGACCGCCCGCTGGCTGCAGCAGCATTGTTCTGCCTGGTCAGTGCCCAGGTGATCTCCTACATCAAGGCACGCGCGGAAGCCAATGGCCTGTCCGCGGACGGTGGGATGGTGGAGCGTGCGGAACGCTTCATCATCGCGCTGGTGGGGGCCGGGTTGACCGGACTCGGCGTGCCCTTTGCGCTGGATATCGCACTGTGGTTGCTTGCTGGGTTGCAACTGGTGACGGTGATCCAACGGATGCTGGTCGTCCGGCGCAGCGCCCAGGAGCGAGAGATGAGGTGAGCCGTCTCGCCGAACTAGGGTACGCAGCGGGTTGGCAGTTGGCCCGAGTCGCGCCGGGGGAAGTGACCACCCGGATATTTCGAGCCGGTGCGGACCTGGCCGCCCGCCGGGACGGCCCCAGCGCCCGTCAGCTGCGCCGCAATCTCGCCCGGGTGGTTCCTGATGCCACCTCCGCTGAGCTTGACGCGTTGGTTCGGGACGGGCTGCGCTCCTATGCCCGGTACTGGCAGGAAACCTTCACGCTGCCCTGCGCCGATCATGACGCCCTGGTGGATCGGCTGGATGGCGCGATGGAGGAAGTCGAACACTTGAACGGCGCACTGGCGCGCGGTCGCGGGGTGGTAGTAGTGCTGCCGCATAGCGGCAACTGGGATATGGCCGGTTTGTGGTTCGTCAAGCACCACGGTGTGTTCAGCACCGTTGTCGAGCGGCTGCACCCCGAGGCCCTGTACCAGCGCTTCGTCGACTATCGCGTCTCGCTGGGTTTCGACATCATCCCGCTGACCGGGGCGGGGAATCCGACGCCACGCCTGCTGCGCAGGCTGCTTGCGGGTGGGGTGGTGTGCCTGCTCGCCGACCGCGACCTCACCGGCGCCGGAGCTGTCGTGGAGTTCTTCGGCGGCCCCGCGCGGATGCCACTAGGGCCGGCTCGACTGGCTGCGGCCACCGGCGCGACCTTGCTGGTTATCGGCTGTTGGTTCACCCCCGGCGGCTGGGGCATTCGCTTCCACCCCCCGGTGCCTGTGCGGAAACGATCGGCGGCGGAGGCGACCCAAGCGGTAGCGGACTGCTTTGCCACCGACATTGCGGCGCATCCGCAGGACTGGCACATGCTGCAGCCGCTGTGGATCGACGACCTGCCGGTCGTCCCGCTGCGTGACGCGGGATAGTGGGGCCTGTGCGGATCGGGATGGTGTGCCCGTACTCCATCGCCACCCGGGGAGGGGTGCAGGCGCACGTGCTGGGCCTGGCCAGCGGCTTGCGCGGCCTCGGCCATCAGGTGCAGGTGCTCGCTCCGGGGGCGGCGGACGAGGCGGTGCCGGAGTTCGTCACCGCCGCAGGGCGGGCCGTGGGGGTGCCCTACAACGGTTCTATCGCCCCGCTGTCGTTCGGACCGATCGCGGCCGCCCGGGTCCGGCGCTGGCTACGTGATCATGACTTCGACGTGCTGCACCTGCACGAGCCCACCGCACCGAGCCTGTCGCTGATCGCCCTGGCGCTCGCCGACCGGCCTGTCGTGGCGACCTTTCACATCGCGACGACACGATCGTGGGCGCTGGCGGCGGCGCATGGCCTGCTGCAGCCTCCGATGGAGAAAATCACTGCCCGGATCGCGGTTTCCCCGCTGGCCCGGCGAGTGCAGGTGAAGTACCTCGGGGGAGACGCCGTGGAAATCCCCAACGGCATCGACGTGGCTCAGTTCGCCGCCGCGCGGCCACTGCCGAGTTACCCGCGTTCCGGTGGCACGGTGGGCTTCGTGGGTCGCTACGGCGAGCCCCGCAAGGGCATGCCGGTACTACTGGCGGCGCTACGCACGCTGGCTCGGACCCGGCCAGGTGTGCAGCTGCTGGTGGTTGGTGACGGGGACGCCTCGGCATTGCTGCGCGCTGCGGGGCCTGCGCTGGCATCCCGGATCCAGGTGCTGGGTGGGCTGGGAGATGAGGGCAAGGCGGCGGTGCTGGCAAGCGTGGATGTGCTGTGCGTGCCCGCCATCGGAGGGGAGAGCTTCGGCATCGTGCTGATCGAGGGAATGGCCGCCGGCACCCCCGTAGTGGCAAGCGACCTCGACGCCTTC
>JALZCO010000372.1 GCA_030863015.1 Actinomycetota bacterium | reverse complement strand
GCGGTGGGCTTACCACGCCCGATGTCCGGAGTCATCTCAGTGATCCTCGGCGAGCCTGCGCGAGCGGTGAGCGCGGCCGCGGAGTGCCTGCGTCGCGGTGTGCGAGTGGGGTGCTTCCGTCCACCGTCGGTGCCCGCCGGGACGAGCAGGTTGCGGCTGACGGCTCATGCCGCTCTGACCGATGCGGACCTGGAGCGGGTGGCCCAGGTGCTCACCGCGGTGCTGTCAAAGGCGGCATTGTGACCGCCGCCGCAGCGCACTGTGAAACCTCGGCACATCGGTCGAACTCGACGGTTCCGACCTTCCAAGCGGACACCAACGTCCGTGGCGTCGAGTTCACGACGGAGACGGTGTGACCCCGCTGGTGGTGACCGGGACGGGCACTGGGGTCGGCAAGACGGTGGTGACCTCGGCCATCGCTGCGCTCGCCGTCGACGCCGGCCAGCGGGTAGCAGCTGTCAAAGCCGCGCAGACCGGTGTCCGTGCCGGAGAGTCCGGTGACGTGGACGAGGTGCGACGGCTGGTGGGTCCCATGGTCACCTGCCGGGAGCTGGCCCGCTTTCCGGACCCATTGGCACCGGCGACCGCGGCTCGTCGCGCTGGATTGCCCGCGGTGACGCCGGCCACCATCGTCGCGGCGGTTCGGCAACTCGCCATGGACCACGACCTGGTGTTGGTCGAGGGCGCTGGGGGATTGCTGGTACCTCTGGACGGCAGTGGGGGAACGCTCGCCGATGTTGCGGCCACGCTGGGCGCTTCGGTGCTAGTGGTGGCCGCCGCCGAACTGGGCACGCTCAATCACACCGCGCTCACCGCCGAGGCGCTACGTACCCGCGGCGTGACCTGTGTGGGCATTGTGATCGGTGCATGGCCCGCGGAGCCTGATCTCGCCGCCCGGTGCAACCTCGCCGATCTGCCTACCGTGACTGGCCTTCCGCTACTGGGCGCTCTGCCCGCGGGTGCTGGCAGCCTCACCCGGATCGAGTTCCTTCCGGTCGCGCAGCGGGGACTCGAATCGGGACTGCGCGCGCTGGGTTGGTGGTCGTTGGAGATCGGCGTGACCGAGGTTGGTAGCCCTTGAAGAGCGCGCAACTAGTCCAGGTAGTCGCGCAGAACTTGGGAGCGGGAGGGGTGGCGCAGCTTGGACATCGTCTTGGACTCGATCTGCCGGATCCGCTCTCGGGTGACCCCGTAGACCTGACCAATCTCGTCCAGTGTGCGTGGCTGGCCATCAGTGAGCCCGAATCGTAGCCGCACCACTCCGGCCTCGCGCTCGGACAGCGTCGCCAGCACCGACTGCAGCTGATCCTGCAGCAGCGTGAATGACACCGCGTCGACCGCGACCACGGCCTCGGAGTCCTCGATGAAGTCGCCGAGCTGCGAGTCGCCCTCGTCGCCGATGGTCTGGTCCAGCGAGATGGGTTCCCGGGCGTACTGCTGAATCTCCAGCACCTTCTCCGGGGTGATGTCCATCTCCTTGGCGAGCTCCTCGGGAGTGGGCTCGCGGCCCAGATCCTGGAGCAGCTCGCGTTGGATGTAACCCAGCTTGTTGATCACTTCGACCATGTGCACCGGCATGCGGATGGTGCGGGCCTGATCGGCCATGGCGCGGGTGATGGCTTGGCGGATCCACCAGGTGGCGTAGGTGGAGAATTTGTATCCCTTGGTGTAGTCGAACTTCTCCACCGCGCGGATCAGGCCCAGGTTGCCCTCCTGGATCACGTCCAGAAAGGGCATGCCGCGGCCGGTGTAGCGCTTGGCCAGCGAGACGACCAGGCGCAGGTTGGCCTCCAGCAGGTGATTTTTGGCGCGCTCACCGTCGCGGGCGATCCAGCGCAAATCCCGGCGCAACTGCGGGGACAGCTTCTCGGTGACGTCGTTGGATCTGCGTACCCGCTCGGCGGCGTAGAGACCGGCCTCGATGCGCGTGGCGAGCTCCACCTCCTCCTCGGCGTTGAGCAGGGCGATCTTGCCAATTTGCTTGAGATACGCGCGTACCGAGTCGGCCGAGGCGGTGAGCTCGGCGTCCTTGCGGGCCTGCCGCAGCGCCTCGGACTCCTCCTCGTCCCAGACGAGCTCCCCGGACTCGACGTTGTCCGATGGCTCCTGAAGATCCTCGGCGTCATCCAGAGCTAGCGGGACGCCGTCATTCGACGGATCAATCGACGTCGAACCAGGTTCACCGGGCTCGAACTCGACATCCTCGACCTGCGCCTCCGGCGCCTTCTCGGGTGCCTCAGTTCCTCGGCGACCTACGGGATGCGCGGCGACGCTGACCATCCTGACCTCCTAAACCCGAATTCGGCGACACCGACGATCTTCGATCTAGCGACAGTCACCGTCGTCGAAGGGAAACTGTAGCGACCGCATCACCGCCGCGTCCCGCTGAGCAGGCGGGTGTCGATGCTCCGCAGCATCGTGGCCACCAGCCTGGTGGAACAGATCCCGGGACGGTTGCGCGGCCGGCTTGACGCCCTCGGCCCCGGACGAGCCGTGCCGCTCGGCTGCCTGCCCAGGCGTGCGGAACAACCCGCCGTCATGGCCGTGCGGTGTTGCGTGATCAGTCAAAGTTGTGCCCTTCATCGGTGGTGAGTGCTGAGTGGATCGCGACGATCTGCCACCCGACGTCGCGGTACGGCGTCATGCCACGTCGTCGGACCGCTCACTCCGGCGCGTCGTACACCGCCTCGAAAGCGATCGTACGTAACATCCCGGTCAGTTCCCGCATCGCCGCGATCGCCTGGTACTTATCTCCTACGGCGGGGCGCTCCCCGGCCCGCTTGATGTCTGCCCACAACCCGTCCACGTAGTCATAAAGCAGCTGGCGGGCTTGTAGCTGATCAGCCCTACCGGCCTCGCTCATCCGGACAAGACGGGCCCGATCGAACGGGCCAAACGCATCGGCAAGGCCGTGCGCCGTGCGTTGATGCTCCACAGCTGGCCGCCCTCTTTCGTGACTCTATGACCATACCGCACATGCGGCAGTCCTCACTCGTTGTGTCGGCCGTGGGCTGTCGAGGCGGGCGTGATCAGGTATCGGGAAAGTCGGGCGTGACCATGACCCGCAGGGCTTTGGGGACGATGCAGATGCGTACCGGGGTGTGTCCGCGGATCTCGCCGTCGATGTCAAGCGGTAGCGGCGGGTCGGTTTCCAGCCGTAGGTCATCGGTGGCTAAAAACGGCGCATCGGTGAGGATGCGGCGCCGCCCGGTGAGGATGTGGCGAACGGTGGCGGCCAGCAGGTGCCGCCGTGCGTGGGCACCAAGGGCGTAGGCAAGCAGCAGCCGGTCGTCTGCGCTGGCGTCGCTGGTGATGGGGGTGCCTGCGTGGAAGCTGCCGTTGGCGATGTTGAGCTGATGCGTGCGAAGTTGACGGGTGTGCCCGTCGGCGGTGGTGATGCTGGCATGGAAAGCTCGGTGGCCTGGTAGGCGGGTCAGGGCGGTGAGGGGGTAGGCGGCCCGGCCGGCGAGCCGTTTGAGGCCGGCCGGCACGTGGGTGGCGACCTGTGCGGACACGCCAACGGAGACGAGGTTGGCGAACAGGTGGTCGCCGACCTGGCCGAGGTCAACGTCGGCGACCTTGCCGTCGGTCAGTACGGCGATGGCGGTGCTGAGGGTGAGCGGGATGCCAAGGGTGCGGGCGAAGTTGTTGGTAGTACCCAGCGGCAGCACACCCAAGGCCATGTCGCGGTGGGCAAGGTGACGGGCAGCTTCGCTGATGGTGCCGTCCCCGCCGCCGGCGATGAGCAGATCCGGTTGCCGAGCGATCGCGGCGGTCAGGGTAGTGGTGAGTTGGCCAGGTTGATCAACTCCGAAGGAGCCCAGCAGGTTGAAGCCGGCCGCGGTGAGCTGCTCGCGGGCGCTGCGGTAGCGGCGTTGGCCCCGTCGAGAGCGGGTGTTGACCACCAGTACTGCGCGCCGGTCACAGCGGATCGCAGTCTGTAGATCCGTCTTGCTGCGCATCGGTGTCGCCGGCAACGGTAGGACATCGGGCTGCTGCGGCAGCGGGGGCCGTGTTTCATGGTTGCTCACCGGCGACTCCTCGTGATCCAGCCAGGCTACCGCCGCCGAGACGAACCGGATCGAACTCGCGCAAGGGGTAGTTACTGGCCGCGACTGGCAGGATCCACCCTTGCCCACCGGAGCAGGTCGGTCATCGTGAACGTGCGGGGAGTCTTGCTCGGCAGGGATGGCCGGAACCTGGTGTTGAGGTAGGAGGACTTGTCGAGCTGAAGCATTGCGATGATCGTCTCGGCGACGATCCGGCCACCAAGCGGGCCGAGCCGCACGCCGTCGGTGAAGACACTGGCCTCGCGCAGGATGTAGTACCACAGCGGCGTGCTCGCGTCGAGGCCAAGACCGTACTCGCGCAACTCGGAGAAATGGCTTGACCCGAGGACTGGTGCCCCGGTGGACGCGGCGATCCGCTGGCCGGACGGCAGCGACCAGGTGAGGTGCCGCAGTAGGTTTCGCTGAGACAGCGACGTCGGCGCGTCCCGGCTGGGGATGGTTGCGAGTGGCAACTGGAACAGCGGTGTGGAGATGCTCGTGTCGATCAGCTTGTTCGGTCGCACGTGCTGGGTCTGGTCACCGCCGAAGTCGAAGAACGTCTGCCAGCCGATGAAGCGCCGCGGTGCGCGCGCCCCACCGCGCAGGTCGATCGGGTCGGCTTGACCTTCGGCGGCCGGATCGAAGATGAGCCCGAAAAAGGCCGGCGCGCCTGTCGCGAGATCACCGTCGGGGTCTCCTTTGAGGTTTGCCCGATACGATGGGCGAACCATGCTGTGCCCGAACCGGTAGCTACCGGTCTGGAATTCGACCGGCATGGTTGCGTTGCTGAACCGGTACCAGCGCCGGCCGTTGCGCAGGATGTCCTGCACCAGCGCCCGCCCGACGATCTGCGGAAGGAACTCGTTCACCACGATCCACTGCCAGTGATGCATGATCGTGCGCCGCGCGTGGATAAAGGGGTCGCCTGGCAGGTTGTTCTTACGCCGTAGGTTCACGATCCGGTTGTGCGCCAGCAGGAACGCCGCGTGCAGGCCGGCGATCATGAGATTCTCGTCGTTGCGCGGGTCCGCGATGATCGCCGTCATGTCGGGGTTACGTGGCAGGTCTTCGAACAGTCCGCCGTTGCCGAACCGGAGCGTGGCAGGGTCTGAAGATCGGTAAAGCTGAGGGCTGACCGAAGGTCCGCCGCCGTACACCGAGTCGAGGTCGAGTCGCGGGACACGAGTATTCGGCGTCTGCGTGGGCTCGGTCACAACGCCGAGCCGCGAGGTGTTGTCGAACGTGACGTCGTGGTCGAGGAACTGCCCTACGAACGTCGTGCCCGCGGTCATGTTGCTGACGTCCTGATCGGCGTTGTCCGGGCTGAGTTCCGGGTTAGTGATCAGCCGGACCGGTCCCTCGCTCAGGGGGTCTTTGGCATCCAGTAGCCCGCCAGGCTTGCCGATGTCCATCATCGCGTTCTGGACGGCCGTGGACTGCGGGTCGGCAAACGCCGGAAGTTCGAACATCCGGCTGAACCGAGGATCCGGGGCCGAAGTAGCGACCGGTCCCTCGACCATCTCGGCGAGCGCCTCGACCTTATCCAGCGTGAGCACGCCGGCCACACCGACGCCGAGCCCCGCCAGGAATCGACGTCTGCCGATTCCAGTCCGGCGGCCGGCGGGTTCGTGACCTGATCTCGTCATGCGTTTCCTCCGGACTATCAGCTCTGCTCATTCGCGGGTTGGCAGTTCCAGTCGGTGCGGAACAGGTGCCCACAGTGAGGAGGAGTTGACGCCGTCGGCAGTTCCCACCCTTAAAACGCCGCGTCGACCGGCCGCTTGCCCGGCATAACTGCTTCCTAAACGTTTCAGGCTTCGATTAATCGGGCACACTTGCTGCACTATGGGCAGCGGGTAGGAGCGTCGCAAGGGACCCGCAGGTTAACGTTGGACAAATGGCGAAGCCGGCGGCAGCGAGCGATGGTGCAACTACAGAAACTGACCTCGCCCAGCACCATGGCAAGTGTTGTAGATCGTACTGTTAGATAAGGAGCCTCTCGGGGCCTGGCTGGGAAGTGGAAGCTTTCACTGGAACACCGGCAGAATGTGCCGGCAGAGCTGCTGTCCGGCTTCGGCGGGATGCTGAGCTTCCGGCTGGTCGGCGGTACGGAGGACGCGGAGGGCTTGTTCGAAGCGCTACGGCTGCCCTGTCGCGTCGAGTCTCGGTGGGGTGGAGGCATTGATCATCCGGCCGGCAACCACGTCCCACGCCGGGATGAGCGCCCATAATCGCGAACGGACCGGCATCACCGACGACCTGGTGCGGGCGAGTTCCGGCACCGAGGCATCCGAGGACCTCATCACCGATTTCGACCAGACACTGGCCAAGATCTGACTCCGGTCGCGAGCAAGCATTCTGACCTTGTGCTTCGAGCGCTGGGTGGGGCCTGGGCCGGCGACTGCGCCCGACCCCGTCCCCAGCTCACGATCACGTCGATGGCATCGTGCCCACGACGAAGAAGGTTGCCCCGTGCGGGTCAGTGATCCCCGCCGTCCGTCCGTAAGGCGTATCGAACGGCTCGGTCAGGATGCTGCCGCCAGCCGCGCTGGCGCTGGCCGCCGCCGCATCGGCGTCGGGCACCAGGAAGTAGGCCAGCCAGTGCGCCGGAGTGCCCTCCGGGGTGCCCATCATCCCGCCGATGCCACCGACCGGCTCGCCGTCCCTGGCCGCGTCGAAGTGGATGGTCGTGTAGTCGGGCGGCGCACCATCGATGGGTTCGTAGCGGTAGCCGAAGACCGAGGCGTAGAACGTGCGGGCGGCTTCCGGATCGGGCACCCGCACATCGGTCCAGACCAGCGATCCCGGCTCGGCGTAGACCTGGACACCGTTCGTCCCGGCGGCCTGCCACACGCCGAAGGCCGCGCCCACCGGGTCCTGCGCTATGCACATCCGCCCGTTGCCGGGGATGTCGAACGGCTTGACCAGGACCGTCCCGCCGTTCTCACCAATCAGCTTCGCGGTGCCGTCGGCATCGTCGCTGGCCAGGTAAACGGTCCACACCGTGTGCTGGCTCTCAGCCTGTAGCGGACCGATGGCAGCTGCGGCGCGGCCCTCAACCTGGCAGATCTGGTAATGGCCGAATTCCTCTCCGCTATCGAAGAAAGACCAGCCGAAGACCGCGCCGTAGAACTCCTTGGCGGTGGCGAGGTCGGGTACCGACAGCTCGACCCAGCAGGGCGTGCCGGGGGGCCACGGGTCAGTTCGGGTAGGCATGGTGAACCTCCATGTGGGGAGCGGGCGCCACCAGCAAAGCACCGACCACCGACAACCAGTGTTTCGGCGAGCCCCGACGCGGTGGCCTCCCCGCACCGGCCGACCATCCCGCCCCAGGAGCGGTATCACCGCGTGAGCTAGCGCGATCCGACATCTTTTCTGCGGTCAATGACCAGTTGATGAGATGCACCAACGTAAAAGCACCGCTGGGTGTGGACGCGAGTAGTTGCACCACAATATGTAACGAACACGTGCCTTGGTTCGATATTCGGGTCGACACAGGCGCTAGGGGAGGAATGGCGTAGGGCAAGCATCATACCGGCCACGGTTGGTTTAGGGGGGCTTCGGCGCATGCACCGAATTCTCTTCCTCCATGCGTCGCAGTAGTCAAACAAGAACGTCATGCAAGACGAGAATCCGTGGTGGCACACGTCAATTTCTCAATAGGCGGGCAACGCTATACCTCATCTCTCCGCAAGGCTGATCGACAACCTACTGAGCCCATTGCTGACGAACCAGGGAGAAGGATCATGGGCAATCCGAACTATAAGCAAAGTAAATGGCGACAACTCGGCCCTGCCGGCAAAGCAACCAAAGGCGCTGTTGAGCGACATCAACGAAAGGGCGGCTGTATCTGCAAGTCGGTCAGCCAAAATACATCATTACTGTCCAGGGCGTACTACTGTGATTCGTGCAACACGCGGATAAAGTAGGTTGGTGTGCGTTCAGCTACATGTGGAGTCGCTGAACGCACACGGATAATCAAGATGGTGATGAGCCAACCGCATGCTCCCGGTCAGCGGTTCACGCGACGTCGACCGTAGGCACCGGCAGCCAGCGCAATCCCGACGGCTGCGATCGCAACCTGCATCACGATTTCGATCCAGTCGATGCCGGGTGTGACAGCCACCCCGAGGTACTGGGCGATCAAGGTACCCAGTAAGGCGCCGATGGCGCCGATGACAATGGTGAGCCAGATGGGGATGGCCTGCTTGCCCGGCAGGACCAGTCGGGCCAGCGCACCGATGATCAAGCCGACGATGATGGCGGTGAAAATGCCGGTGACTGTCATGCTGTCCTCCGTCCGGTAAAGGCATCAGGGCTGTGCCAGATGTCTCATTCACGCCATACCCCATCGAGGCCCACATCACACCTCATCGCGGACCGCCGCGCCGGAGGCAGCAGCGGATGGGCGATGTTATCGCGATCCCGAGACCGCCACGGCCACTCCGCTACCGGATGGCGAGGCTGCGCGCCGTGTGGCGGATGCGCTTGCCGTCGAGCCGTTTGCTCAATGCTGTCGCTGGGATGAGTTGATCCTCGACACGTAGCCACGAATCCCGACCGTCGGCGTAGCCGAGTTCATAGGTGACCTGACCCAGCCAGACGCCTTCGGCGGTGCGCCACCACCGATATAGCTCGCCACGGACCCGCCCAGTCCAACCCAATCCGTCCCCCACGGTGCGCCGCCGGCTATCCCCGGGACGCGGATACAGCAGTTCCAGATGAACCCAGACCGGCGTCGTCGGCAGCACTGGGCCCCGGCGCGGTATGTCGAACTTCATCGGACCAAGGGCCACGGCGTACTCCCGCACAGGTCGACGGATTCGATCCTGGACGCGGGGGAGCGCGTACGACCTCAGGATAAGCAGATCGCCTCGCCGTTGGACAGGTGCGAGTCACGGTGGAGATCGCGCCGAAGCTTGATAATGAGGATCACGGTCCGTGCAGCAACAATTACTGTCTGGATACAGGCAAGCGTGTTCTTGACAGGTCTGGTGTATTGGGTCGAAGCTGATCAGTAACCGACCGTAGGGGGACGGATGCGGTTCGATATCGTACGGGCTGATCGTCGGTGGACGAAGTTCAGACGCTGACTCTGGGACTTATCGCCGGGGTCGCTATCTTTATCGGGTTACCGCTGGGCAGGCTGCGGAGCCCCCGTCACAGCCGCACGATGCCGGGCACGCGGGTGTTCCTCAATGCCATCGCGCTCGGCATTCTGATCTTTATAGTGTGGGACTTGCTCACCCATGCTTGGGGGATGATCGGCGCCACGCTGGGCAATGTGCAAGATGGTTCCGGCGGGATGGGTCCCGTCATCGGGCTCGGCGCCCTGTGCTTTGCCGGGCTGGGTGTGGGTTTGTTGGGTTTGGCCGCCTACGAGCGCTGGCTTACCGGAGATAGCGAGGAGCCCATTATTCTCGGTCCTGGTGCGATGGCTGCCGACGAGCTGGCCATCCGCGCTAGTGGATCCTGGACGGTGGGGCATCGGCTCGCATTGCTGACCACCGTGGGGATCGGCTTACATAACTTCAGCCAGGGCCTCGCGGTTGGTAGCAGTGCGGCCCGAGGCGAGATCGCGCTGGCCGCTCTGCTGGTGACCGGGTTCATCCTGCAAAACGCCGCCGAGGGATTCGGGATCGTGGCCCCGCTCGCCGCTGAAGAGGAGCGGGCTGAGTGGCGATTCCTGCTGCTGCTAGGCCTGATCGGTGGCGGTCCCACTGTGCTGGGAACCGCGGTCGGTCACGAGTTGACCAATGACGCAGTGAGCATGGTTTTCCTGACCTTGGCCGCCGGCTCGATCCTCTACGTGATCATCCATCTCGTCGCGATCGCTCTCGCGGGCGGTCATCGGCACCTGCTTTATTGGGGCGTGTGGGCGGGGCTGGTCGCCGGCTTCATCATCGACATGATGCTCGCTGCCGCCGGCGCCTAGCCTTGCAGACGGATTACGCCATCCACGACGGCAGCCGAGGATCCGGCTGACGCGGTGTGCGCGGCGGCGGCGCTGGCCGCTGATCTGTCCGGACTGAGCAAGGCCGAGGTGGAGCGGACTGGCTACGCGGGCAAAGGACTCTGGTGAGGACACTGGACGCTGTGCACCCCTTCCGGCGCGCGGGACGGCGCACGAATCTCGCGCTGCTCTTTCTCCTCATGCTGACGTTGGCCAGCGGGGTGGCGGCCTTCGCGGTGGGCAACCCGGGTCCGGCCAGGATCGTCATGGTGACGCACGGAGTGGCCGGGTTGGCCGTCGTCGCGCTGGTTCCGTGGAAAAGCGTGGTGGCGCGGCGGGGCTGGCGGCAGCGCCGGTCGGGCCGCGGCGCCGGGCTCGCCCTCGCTGTGCTGGTAGCCATCGTGCTTGGCTCCGGCCTGCTGCATACACTCGGCGGGTTCCTCGAGGTGCTGGGTCTGACGCCGATGCAGGTGCACGTGGGCGGCGCGGTCATGGTGCTGGCCGTGCTGTTGGCGCATTTGAAAGTGCACCCGATTCGGCCGCGGCGCACCGACGCCTCGCGCCGGGCCGCGCTTGGCGGCCTCACCCTGGCCGCCGGTGCGGGCGCGGCCTACACCGTGCTGGAGAGCACCGGCGAGTTGCTCCGGCTGCCCGCCGCTACCCGTCGGCAGACCGGCTCCCATCAGCTCGGCACTGATGTCCCGGCGGCGATGCCGATCACTCAGTGGTTCACCGACTCCGTGCCAAGCATCGACGCGTCGGCCTGGCGGGTGCGGCTGAGCGCCGGCGGTGTTAGCCGCGAACTCCAGCCCGACAAGCTGGCCGGAGCGGACACCGTGCGCGCGGTGCTGGACTGCACCAACGGCTGGTACTCCGAGCAGACCTGGCGCGGTACCCGGTTGGACCGGTTGTTGCCGCCTGGTGCCGGCGGCAGCGTCCTGGTCACCTCGGTGACCGGTTACCGGCGTCGGCTGCCAGCCGCGGACGCGCCTAACCTGCTGTTAGCTACCCATGTGGCCAGCGCGCCGCTCTCTGGGGGACACGGAGCCCCGGTGCGGCTGGTCGCGCCCGGCCGGCGCGGCTTCTGGTGGGTCAAGTGGGTCACCGCTGTTGAGCTGTCCGATGAGCCGTGGTGGCTGCAGTCTCCATTCCCGCTTCAATAGGAACCTGCATCGAATGACCATCTGCCTCGCAAGGCCATCCCGCGATCAGCGCTCATCCGCTACTGGTCACGGTCGACGCCGACTGGGAGGCCTCGGAGATTTGGTGCAGCCACCGTCTGGACCCGCACCGCAACCGGAGTTCGTCCCGAGCGACGACCTCCCGCCGTCTTACTGCGGACTAGCACCGCGTTGCACTGGTGGACTGGGGCGACGTGGTGACCGGTTCACGCAAGGGATCGGTGGCGAATCGGGTGACGCCCTCGGCGAAGCCCACCCGTGCCCGGTAACCGAGCAGTGCAGCAGCCCGCGCGGGGTCGGCCGTCACATGCCGAACATCGCCGGGCCGGGCACCACCGACAATCTGCGGATCCGGTCCGTTCATCGCCTGGGCCAGCTGGGCGGCCAGCTCCCCGACGGTATGTGGGTACCCAGAGCAGACGTTGACCGGCTCACACCGTCTCGCCGGCAGCTCGGCGGCCACGGCGAGCGCGTTGGCCGCGGCGACGTCGGACACGTGCACGAAATCCCGGCGCTGCTGCCCGTCCTCCATCACCTGCGGTGGCGCACCGCGGGCCAGCGCCGACCGGAAGATCGACGCGACTCCCGCATACGGGGTGTCCCGCGGCATCCGGGAGCCGTAGACGTTGTGGTAGCGAAGCGCCCACACCCACCCACCGGTCTGCCGAGCCCACGCCGCGGCGAGGTGTTCCTGGGCCAGCTTGGTGGCGGCATAGGTGCTGCGCGGATCCAGCGGGGCGTCCTCGCCGACCAGCAGCGGCTCGAGATCGACGCCACAGTGCGGGCATGGCACTTCGTAACGGCCCGCGGCGAGGTCGACGGCCCGTCGTGCTGGCACCGGGACGGCGCCGTGGTCCGGGCAGGCATAGCGGCCTTCCCCGTAGACCACCATCGAGCTGGCCAGCACCAGACGGCGCACCCCGGCGGCGTGCATCGCCGCCAGCAGTACCGCGGTGCCGAGGTCGTTGTTGGCGGTGTAGTCCGGGGCGTCGGAGGGATCCAGCCCGTGCCCGACCATCGCCGCCTGGTGACAGACCGCGTCCACATCGGGCAGCAGCCGGCCCAGCAATTCGCGGTCCCGGACGTCACCGGATATCAACTCGTGGTCCCGCACCCACTGCGGCGGTGGACCTGAGCCGTGGGCCTGCGGGAGGAAGGCGTCCAGCAGCACCACCGAGTGTCCCTGGGAGGCGAGCAGGTCAGCAACGTGCGAACCGATGAAGCCTGCGCCGCCGGTGATCAGGATCCGCACGCCCGAACGCTACGTCACGGCAGCACCTCCGTCCTGGCCAGGCCGGTCGCGACATTGTCGACCACGCTCGTGCTCAGCCGCGACGGGGTGGCAGCGACCGGAAGCCCATGGTGGATCGACTCGTTGAACGTCGCCGACGGCGAGTCCTACGAGTCGCCTTCCTGGCCGACAACCCCGGGGTATGGATGGACC
>JALZCO010000132.1 GCA_030863015.1 Actinomycetota bacterium | reverse complement strand
ACGACAAAGCTGCACTGGCACTCAGATGGATCAACTTCGACCGAAGGATGCCACAGCCATACCTTCAGACCTTAACTGGGGTGTAATGGATTGGCGGTTGCCTGCACTCCTCTTACGGCCGGGGACGTGGCCACAGGGTTGACGGAGGAGAGTGCGCCGTGGGGACTTTTGAGGCCGTTTATCACCGCAGCTTGGAAGATCCCGCCGGCTTCTGGGAAGAGGCGGCGCAAAACATTGATTGGATGAGGCCTGCAGACCGGGTGCTGGACGACGCGGGTGCGCCGTTCTACCGGTGGTTTGCGGGCGGCGCGCTCAATACCTGTCACAACGCGCTTGATCGACATGTGGAAGGTGGTCGAGCCGACCAGGTCGCGCTCATCTACGACTCGCCAGTCACATCGACCGTCCATCGCTTTACCTACCGGGAGCTGCAGGCAGAGGTCGCCCGGTTTGCCGGTGCGTTAGCAGCCCGCGGGGTTGGCAAGGGTGACCGGGTGGTGATCTCCATGCCGATGGTGCCCCAGGCGGTGATCGCGATGCTGGCCTGTGCTCGGATCGGCGCGATCCACTCGGTCGTGTTCGGTGGGTTCGCGGCCAAAGAGCTCGCCAGCCGCATCGATGACGCGAAGCCGAAGGCAATCGTGTTCGGCTCCTGCGGGATCGAGGCCGGCCGGGTCGTCGAGTACGCCCCGCTGGTCAACCGGGCGCTCGAACTGTCCGAGCACCAGCCGGAGTTCTGCATCGTCGCCCAACGGCCTGAGGCAAAAGCCGAGCTGATCGCCAGCCGGGACGTCGACTGGGACGACGCGGTCGCGAACGCGGAACCCGCCGGCTGTGTACCGGTCGCGGCCACCGACCCGTTGTACATCCTGTACACGTCGGGAACGACCGCCCAGCCCAAGGGCGTCGTACGGGATAACGGCGGTCACGCCGTGGCATTGCGCTGGTCGATGACCAACATCTACGACACCGGCCCCGGCGAGGTGTACTGGGCGGCGTCGGACATCGGCTGGGTCGTCGGCCACTCCTACATCGTGTACGCCCCACTGCTGACCGGGGCCACCACGGTGCTTTATGAGGGCAAGCCGGTCGGCACTCCCGACCCGGGCGCGTTCTGGCGGGTCATCTCCGAGCACGGCGTGAAGACTCTGTTCAGTGCGCCGACGGCGGTGCGGGCGATCAAGAAGGAAGATCCGTACGGTAAGCACCACGCACGCTACGACCTTTCGACGTTGCGCTACCTGTTCCTTGCTGGAGAACGGCTCGACCCTGACACCTATCACTGGGCGTCGGACCTGCTGAACGTCCCGGTCATCGACCACTGGTGGCAGACCGAGACCGGCTGGGCGATCGCCGCGAATTGCATGGGCATCCAGCCGCTACCGATCAAGCCTGGGTCGCCGACCAAGGCGGTGCCGGGCTGGGACGTGCGAATCCTTGACGTCGACGGCGCGCAGCTGCCGGCGAACCGCGATGGCGCGGTGACCGTCAAGTTGCCACTGCCGCCCGGCGCGCTGCCGACGCTGTGGCAGGCCGACGACCGCTACGTCAGCACCTACCTGTCGACACACGACGGCTATTACCTCACCGGCGACGGCGGGCACGTCGACCCTGATGGCTACCTGTTCGTCATGGGCCGCACCGATGACGTCATCAACGTGTCGGGCCATCGCCTGTCCACCGGCGCAATGGAGGAGGTCATCGCCTCCCATCCGGATGTCGCTGAGTGCGCCGTCGTCGGCGTCCAGGATGAGCTCAAAGGCCAGGTGCCGCTTGGCTTCGTGGTGCTCAAGGCCGGCACCGACCGCGACCAAAGCCAGCTCCAAGCCGAGCTCGTGCAGATGGTCCGCGACCAGATCGGTCCCGTGGCGGTGTTCAAGCAGACCAAGGTGGTCGCGCGGCTACCGAAGACCCGTTCCGGCAAGATCCTGCGCGCCACGATGCGTCGCATCGCCGACGGCCAGGAATACACCGTCCCGCCAACAATCGACGACCCCGCCATCCTCGACGAGATCATCCGAACGCTGGCGGACAGGTCGTATCTGGTAGCCACTGACGACTCTCCTCTAGACGTGGGCGCTGCAGACGCTGCCGATAAGAGGCGCCATGCGGCGAAGTGATATTCATCGACCGTCGCACACGAGGGGCTGGAGAAACGGATGGAAAGCGCAGAAGGCGCGACTCCCACCGGTGTGGGGATGCGCCGGGTCGCAATCGCAAGCTGCGTGGGGACCACCATCGAGTTCTATGATTTCTTCATCTACGGTACGGCCGCCGCGCTGGTGTTCCCGAAGGTCTTTTTTCCTGCGCTGGGTTCGACCGCCGGCACGGTGGCCTCATTTGCCACCTTCGCGGTGGCGTTCATCGCCCGACCGGTCGGGGCCGTGGGCTTCGGACACTATGGGGACCGGATCGGCCGTAAGCGGACACTCATTTCGACGCTGCTGTTGATGGGCGTCTCGACTGTGCTCATCGGGTTGCTGCCGGGCGCGGCCACGATTGGGGTTGCGGCCCCCATCCTGCTGATCGTGCTGCGGTTCGCCCAGGGTCTCGCGGTGGGCGGGGAATGGGCCGGCGCGACGCTGCTCACCGCGGAATACGCGCCGCAGCAACAGCGGGGACGTTATGCGATGTTCCCGCAGCTCGGTCCGCCGATCGCGCTTGCGTTGTCCAGTGCGACGTTCCTGGTCACTGGCCTCACCCTCGGCAACACCGACCAGTCATTCCTCGACTATGGGTGGCGGGTGCCATTCCTGGTCAGCGTCGTGCTCCTCGGAGTGGGTCTGTACGTCCGGTTGAAGATCGAGGAGACGCCAGTGTTCCAACAGGCCCAGGTGCAGCACACGACCACGCATGTCCCGCTGCGGGAGGCGTTTATCTACGCGCCGCGGGAAATCCTGCTCGCGGCCGGATCCGTCACCGTCATATTCGCCCTGTTCTACACTGGCACGGCGTACCTCACCAGCTATGGCACCAGCCCCACTGGCGGGGCACTAAGCCGCACGTTGGTGCTGTCGCTCGGTATTGTCGCTGCGGCGGCGTTGGCGCTCGGTGTCATCCTGTCAGCGGTCTACTCCGATCGGTTCGGCCGGCGCATTCTGATCATGGCGTTCTCCGCCGCTGCGGCAGTGTGGTCGCTACTGCTATTCCCGCTACTCGACACGCACTCCCCAGCGGCCTTCGCCGTGGGCCTGATCGTCACGCTAGGGCTTATGGGTCTCGCCTACGGCCCGATCGGAGCGTTCCTACCCGAGACGTTCCCCACCCGATACCGCTACACCGGGGCCGGTGTGAGCTACGGCCTGGCCGGCATCGTGGGCGGCGCGATCCCACCGTTAGTGGCTGCGCCGCTGGCGGCGGCCTTCGGCAGCTTCAGCATCGGCGTTCTGCTGTGCGGGCTCGCGCTGCTCAGCCTGTTGTGCACCGCAGCGCTTGCCGAGACAAAGGATCGCGACTTGCGGCAGGTTCAGCAGCCCAGCGTCCCAGCCCTCCGGTGAGCTATCTGCTGTGGGATCGGGTGTGGGGCGTGGGCTGCGAAGCCGTCGGATGGTACTGGCTAGCCGGCCGTGGTCAGGCGGGCAGGGGTGGGCACGGTAGCGGCGTAAACCCCCACCACTTCACTGAAACCGACCGGATTCGAACTGATGGGTCCGGCCTGCTGCCGAGTTTATGCCTCGCCGCGCTCAGAGGCTGGGCATTGCCGGTCTGAGGCGGTGAGGCAGATACCTCAGGGGCCGCGCTCCACACACCGGGGTGGGACACCCCGATGCACGCAACCGCCCCCGAGCTGGCGAACTCCGTTTAGCTGGTGGACAACCCCAAGTGCTCGGCCAGCCTACTTCGACTGCCATTCCCACTCAGCGCGGTAGCCCCTCTCGTACTCCAGGCCTCCCTCATGACCTACGGTGTAGCCTGCTGCATGCGCCACGACATAGGGCATTGCCTTAACCAAGGCCATGGAACCGATTGAGAACAAAGCGGCGTCAGCCACGTAGCCGACGACGATGGCGACCTCTTCGGGCACGGCGTCGACCAACGCGGTCGCCGTGGCGGCCAGCGAGTCCAGCCCTGCGCACTCAGCGAGGGTGTCAGCAGGCGCGTTGAGGCTAAGCGCATGGAGTCGCCCAACGCCGTAGTCGCGGACCCGTCAGGCGCACGCCCGCGCGTAGCGTCGCATCATGGGTTCGTGCCATGCGTTCATATGGCGGAGAAGCCGTCCCGAGGAGCGAGCACCACCCTGTCCGCCTCTGTGATCGGCTCGGCGAGCTCGACCTCCCATAGCCCAGCCCCCCACCAGTAGGGGAGTTGGCTGACGCTACAGCATGAACGCTGTGGCGGCACAGCGCAAGCGGGCCTCGTGCCTCGACCCAGGCGCCTGGAAACTCACTCGTGGGCAGGGGCCAGGGGAACCCTGAGTATGGCCCTATGCCGCTTGGGTCCAGGAACTTGTACGCGATCATTGGCCGTCATCCGGTTACCTGTGGGATCCACTTTTCCAATTGCGGAACGCGGCAAGCAGCTGCGCTTTAGCCGCAGCGGACGATACTGCACTCTGCCCACGGTTCGCAATATACTTTGTGGGCCTTCGGCCAACGCTTGCGCGCCGCCGGGCTACTCGCTTCCATGGGCACCGTTGGTGATTTATACGACAACGCCATGATGGAGTCCTTCTGGGGCAGAATGCAACTCGACTGCTCGACACGAAAGAATGGCAAACATGAGACGAACTTGCCAACGCCACCTTCGAGTGGATAGAGTGCTGGTCCAATGCGAAACGACGCCATTCCAGCATCGGAATGCACAGCCCCGTCACCTTCGAGACCCTCCGTCCCAGGCCAGACCAAGATCACTGACCCCACACTTGAGGTGTCCGCTACGGGGGGAACCTCACAATGCCGATGAGCGTTCCTCTCCGCTTTGTGTCCGGTCGCCTGTGGTCGTGCCTGGTGTGGTGTGTCGCCGAGTGCGCTGGCGTGAGGCGGGGTGTGTGCGCATATTCCTGGTGGCTTAGTCTCCCCCGGAAGTGGCAGTTGCTGCCGGAGATCGTCGGTTCTTGACTGTCTTGCACGCTTGTTGTCTGATCGCGCACAGTTGTGCGGTGGTCAAATCCCGGAACAGATTAGTTGCACGCAGTGGCCGGTAGCCACGAAGTCGTCGCTTCGGCGCCCTTGTTGCCCGCCGTCCTACGCCCCACAAAACCGACTTTACCCCCTTCAGCGTAGGTGGTGCAGTGCGGCAGATGGTCGTTCGGACTAGACTGCCTGATATCGACATTTATTCCGGAGGAAATGAATGATGCGTTCAGCCATCGTCGCGCCTGATAATGTTCGAATCCGCTGGATGGAGATCGCTGGGCCACCGGTAACGACAGTGTACCTACATGGTCTTGGAGCGGCAGCCGTGCCCTATTTTTTAGACGTGGCGTTACACCGAAACATGGCACTGCGCCGATCGTTGTTTATCGATCTTCTGGGATGTGGCCTGAGCGACCGTCCCGAGTCCTTCAGCTATACACTGGTGAATCACGCGAGGGCCGTCGCAGGGGCGCTGGATACGGCTAGAGTTCGTGATGTCAACGTGGTGGGACACAGCCTAGGCGGGTCGGTGGCGATCGTTCTCGCCTACGAACGACCCGACCTGGTGGGGCGGCTGGTGATAGCTGAGCCCAACTTGCTGCCATGGGATGGCGACGTCAGTGTCGGCATAGCGCGGCAAGAGGAAGACGCGTTTGTCGATCACGGCTTCGACGAATTGGTGGCCCGCTCCGATCCCGACTGGGTAGCGACGCTGCGTATGGCTGATCCCTGTGCGTTACACCGCACGGCGGTTGGCCTGTGCCACGGATCCCACCCAGCGATGCACACGATGTTGTGTTCGGTAATGATCCCGCGGACGCTGCTGTACGGCTCGCAAAGCACGCCGCCGCCCGAATCTGGCCGTCTTCGGAAAGCTGGAGTCTCGCTCGTAGAAGTTCGGCGAGCCGGTCATATAATGATGAAAGATAATCTAGACGGATTCGTTTCCTCTATTGCGAGCACATTGGCGACCTCGGCGAATCCATGACAGTAGCTCGCACGCGATGCAGGATCTGATGGCGGCAATCCCACAACTCTGGGAAAAAGCGATACTGCCGGTTACGTTCGAGAAACTCGCCGACGGTACCGCCCGTGCCGCGACTGCGTCCGATCATCCGCTCAGCCAGCGTCTGATGTTCACTACGCCAGCGTATCCACACTTCGTCAAAGTCCACCAGCAGCTCAGCGACAAGGTAAGCCGCATTGTCTTCGGCGGCGTTGAGATAGACATCGGCGACGCGCCGGTATCCTGCGCCTTGGATCGCCCGTAAAAACGTCTCACGTAAGCTTGATTCATCCAATGCCGACACGATGTCTGCCCCGAGTTGTCCGCGATCGAATGCACGCATCATCGCGATGTGCCGCTCGCTGCGAATTCCGCACAGCACCTCAAGATGACGGAACTGGCGCGACTGCGCACCACTAGCAGGACCCAGCGCCGCGCGGAACTCGTAGAAGGCAGTTGGCGCCATGCGCTGCAGGGTGCGCATCTGCCC
Source organism: Actinomycetota bacterium (assembly GCA_030863015.1). Taxonomy (GTDB): domain Bacteria; phylum Actinomycetota; class Actinomycetes; order Mycobacteriales; family Pseudonocardiaceae. Next base: position 1,529 of record JALZCO010000132.1, on the reverse strand, counting down.
GAGCACGGCCTCCGATACCGAAATCATACGCTTGACGACAAGGTTGGCGCGATTCCATTCTCCCGCCGCCAAGGCTGACCGCGCGTCACGAACCTGGGTTATGAGCAGCTTGAACCATAACTCAATAGCTTGGTGCGTAATGATGAAATGAAGCTCGTCCGAGCGCGGGGGATCGCACTGCGGAGTTTGAAGGGCGAGTAGCTCGTTGAGTCGAAGATAGGATGCATAGGTCAACGGCCTCTTCCGGTTCTGTGGTGCATTTAACATATATCCTCCTTTCCTTCCGGGATAGTGTTGGTGCGCCACCACCACTGTGGTCAACCCGGTGCGCGCAGCCGAACCACCCCATCACCAAAAACGGGAGCACGGCCGGTACGTAACGGCTCTCGGTCACAATCCGCAGAGGCGGTATGCCGATCATTCCCGCCGACGACCCCGCGAAATCATTTGAGTAGCGGGACTACGTATGTCCAGAAGTCCTCCATAGCCTGTAGCACCGAGGCGTTGTCGTTGGCGAAAAAGTCGAACCACAACATGAGTCGGTCGTCGGGATGATATCGATCACTGATCTGCGATGCAACGTCATCTGGATTGCCTACCAACGCATTGGATTCCGACTTGGCCAGCTTACCTGCGTCCACGGTGCCTTTCATAGCTGTCCAGTAGGCACTTAATGCTTCACGTGCTCGCAACGTCGCCGCTTCCCGCTGACTTTGCTCGGCAAGTCGCGGATTTCCGTTGACGAACACGAATACAGTCCGTGGCATATAGTCGCGGCGCCAGGGGCCCCCAGCCGGATGGAAATACTGGCGCATGCGGTCGTGTGTCGCCTCAATCACCGCGGACTGGTAATGCTGAGATTGAACACCCGCACCGGGGCAAGGGTATTGAGGTGCTTTTGAAGTTCCGGATCATGCGTTCCAGCTGTCAGAGTCAGCAGCTCACGCCGGTAGTCCGACGGTACGATCTTGGTGTATTCATATTCCCACCGACGAGGAACTACAATCTCGTCGCCGCGAGCCCCAGCGAGCCTGGCGATTCCACGCCATGTCTCAGGATCCGAGAAGTCGCCTGCAACAAGGGACAACGGGGCGACATCAGAAGAAGTAAGTCCTTCGCCGCTTAACAACCGGACGAACGTCTCTGCGGCTTCCCAGAAGATAACCCTTTTGATCTGAGGCCATGCGCACCGTTCCCATTCTGTGCGTGGCCGGATCCCCGAGGTCGCGTTGACAAAATCGAAACGCCCACCCGCGAAGCCGATATTAATCTTCCGCTGCTCCGTTGGATCCAGCCCATGCAATGCGACGGCGGTCGCCACTCGCTCCGCAGCCGCAAGCGGTCCACCATTGCAGACAATATTCATAATTGCGGAACCAACGGATAGCGTTCTCGTCCGCTCGAAGATCCGGGCCGCAAGCTGGCAAGTATCATTGTTGACGCCGATCTCTCCGCGCCACGAAGGGATTACCGGATTGGCATGTCGTTTCTGCGCGTCACTACTGTAGTGGGTCTCGGCTACCCAGACG
>JALZCO010000121.1 GCA_030863015.1 Actinomycetota bacterium | reverse complement strand
GCTGCCCACCGAGGCCGAGCAGCAGCGTGCCATGTGGGCGGGCACCCGGCGGTTACTGCTGTTAGCGGTGCCGTCGCCGGTCAAGTCGGTTCAGCGCGGTCTGGATGGTCCGGCTCGGCTGGTGCTGAAACAGAATCCGCACGGCAGTCTTGAGGCGCTGCTGGCCGACTGCGTGCACTGCGCCGCCGACGCGCTGATCACCGAATGCGGCGGACCACCCCGCGACGAGGCGGGCTTCACTCAGCTGACTGCCCGGGCCCGCGCCGACCTGGCCGACGCGATGCATGCGGTGGTCACCCAGGTACAACGCATCCTGGCCGTCGCGCACACTGTCGAGACCCGGCTGGCCGAGCTGACCGCGCCAGTACTGGCGCCCGCGGTCACTGACATCCGCGGCCAGCTCGCCAGCCTGGTCGGGCCCGGCTTCGTAACCGCAACGGGCGCGCATCGGTTACCCGACCTCACTCGCCACCTGCTGGCCATCGAGCGCAGGCTGGACAAGCTGCCCCGCGATCCGGATCGTGACCGGAACTGGATGTACCGGATACAGGCGGTCGTGCAGGCTTATCTGCAACTGCGGGACGAGGTCGGCGACGAGCCGCAGCTGCAGCAGATCCGCTGGATGATCGAAGAGCTGCGGGTCAGCTACTTCGCTCAGGAGCTGCGAACCCCGTACCCGGTCTCTGGCAAGCGGATCTATCAGGCGATGGACGAGCTGGCGGCTAGCTCACCCAGGTAGCACGCTCAGCGCAGTCGCATGTGCAGCCGGATCGTGGTGCCGGTGCCAATCTGACCGGTCGGCATCTCAACCAGGTCGCACAGCGCGTTGACCAAGATCAACCCACGGCCGTGCGACTTCCCCTCGCCGGGCGGCATCCGGCCGACCAACCGGTCGTGCAATTGCCCGCTGTCGGTGATCTGGCAGACCAGGCTGTCGGTGTCCGGGTCCTGCCACAGCGCCAGCACACCCGCCGCATGGGTGTGCTGCAGGGTGTTCGTGACGACCTCGTCAACCGCAAGGCACAGATCGGACACCCGCTGCGCCCCCAGCCCCGCCCGCAACGCCAGGCCCTCGACGAACTGCCGGATGGCCCGCAGGTCGGTCAGCGAGGAGAAGACTCGCATGTCACCCCACCACTCCGGGGGGTCGGGCAACAGGCGCAGGCTTGCGTCGGCGATGGCTCGGGGATCGGCATAGTCGGGGCTGACCTCCCGCTGTCCCCCCGCGACCAGTCGCGGATGGGTTCGCCGGGCATCGGCCAGGGCCGTAGCGTCGAGTCCCTGACGGTCATACGGGCACAGGATGGCGGCCTGCTGGCCCGCCAGGGCGACGTTGAGCAGCGCTTCGTGTTGCAACGCGGCCCGGTACTCGGCGGCGGACCGGCCTGGCCAGATCGGTTCGCCCACGATGCGTACCCGACCCGCCGAGTGCCCGTGGGCAAACGCGTAGAACACGGTGGGAATGATCCGTCCGGGATTGCGACCCGCCACGGCCATGTCTACGAACCGGACTCGCTCAGCGTCAGGGCCCAAGACCGAGCGCAGCACGTCGAGGTGTGAACCTGGGACCGCGACCAGGGTCGGTTCGGCCAACTCGAACCCGTCCCGAACGAAGCGCGCGATGCCGTTGGCGTAGTCCTCCTCGTCGAGGTAGAACAGCGCCTCGTGCACCAGCCCGGTGCGCTCGGGCTGCGCAACCCTCATGGGCTGACTTGCCACGCTCATACGCTCGACCTCCGGTGCCCCCTATGGCGCAGAGGGTACAACTGTTCGTTGCGCTGAACACGTGAAAATCTCACTCATCGTTGAGCGATCAGCCCGATACTGACAGTGCATAGCTGTCCATCTGCGGACAGGAGTGAGTAGTGGGTTATCGGGCAGAGTTTAGCGAGTCCGCCAGACTACGGTGCCCGCCGCCGGCGGCGTGGCCAGTGGGGGGAGCATCGGCACATGCGTCGTCGGTTGTTCGAAGCTGAGCATGATGCGTTCCGGGAGAGTGTCCGGACCTTCGTGGGCAAAGAAGTGTTGCCACACTGCGCGGAGTGGGAAGCCCAGGGCATCGTGCCTCGGGAGCTGTTCGTGCGAGCCGGGTCCAGTGGCTTCCTCGGTATGGCTGTCGCGGAGGAGTTCGGCGGTGGCGGGGTGGCGGACTTCCGGTTCAACGCAGTGCTGGGCGAGGAGGTCATGCACCCTGGAGCGGCGGCCGCGGGGCTTGGGCTGACCCTGCACAACGACATCTGCTTGCCCTACTTCCTCGATCTGGCCACCGAGGAGCAGCAGCGGCGGTGGCTGCCCGGGATCACCGCCGGGACGCTGATCACGGCAATTGCGATGACAGAGCCGGGAACGGGCTCCGACCTGGCGAGCATAGCCACCACGGCGGTGCGCCGATCGGGACATTATCTGGTCAACGGGGCAAAGACGTTCGTCTCCAACGGCATCAACGCCGATCTGGTCATCACTGCCGTGAAGACCGATCCGCAGCAACGGCGTCAGGGGATAAGTCTGATCGTACTGGAACGTGGAATGGACGGTTTCGAGCGCGGTCGCAACCTCGCCAAGTTGGGCCAGCATTCCCAGGACACTGCAGAATTGTTCTTCCGCGACGTCAAGGTGCCGGTCACCAACCTACTCGGCGAGCCGGGCCGCGGATTCGCCTACCTAGTGGACCGGCTACCCCAGGAAAGACTGTCGATCGCTATCTCCGGGGTGGCCGGAGCGCGGGTAGCTCTGGACCTGACGCTGGCCTACGTCAAGGACCGCAAAGCATTCGGCCAAACGATCGGATCCTTTCAGAACACCCGGTTCCGGTTGGCTGAAATGGTCACCGAGATCGACCTTGCGCAAACCTTCATCGACCGCTGCATCGAGGCGCTCAACGATGGTGAGCTGACCGTGGTCGACGCCGCCAAGGCCAAGTGGTGGTGTACCGAGCTGCAGGGCCGGGTGGTCGACGCCTGCCTGCAGTTGCATGGCGGCTACGGCTACATGCTCGAGTACCCCATCGCGCGGGCCTACGCCGATGCTCGCATAACCCGGATTTATGGCGGTACCACAGAGATCATGAAAGAAATCATCGGCCGATCGATTGATCTGTGAGCAGCCGAGCGAAAATTGCAACAGTGCTGTTCATGGCGTTCGCACCGGCCTTGCCTGGGCTTAAAAAGACCGCTGTTTCAACCTTGGGCGGCTGGGAGGAGATCCGGCGATGACAAACCGATCGGTCTGATACGTACGGTGAGCAGAGCGTGCCGGCAGCGGCCGCTTGCGCCCGCCTGGCATGCATCACTTAGAGTGAAAGTCGCCCCCAAGCGGTACGCCCGGGGCCCCTCCCAACGATGTCTCTACTAAGTACATCAACTATGAACCAGCACGGAGGGGAGGACCAGGATGAACGGTCACGGCGGTGACGCGGTCGCCCACGATATGTTCGCGCTGCTGCACGAAGCTGCGGCGCCTGTAGTGACCCGTTGGACTTACTGCACGGACGATCCATTTGCGGTGACCCTTGAGATCCAGACCCGCGGCAATCATTGCGTGGATTGGGTCCTGGCCCGCGAACTGCTGGTGGCGGGCCTCAGTGCTCCCGCCGGGATCGGGGACGTGCGGGTGCGTCCTGCTCGGATGGGTCAATGGGATGTGACGCTGGTAGAGATCCGTTCACCCGACGGGCACGCCGTGCTGGAGGTTGACCGGGATCTGTTGCGGCAGTTCGTCGAGGCGACTATCGAAGTCGTGCCGCTGGGCGAGGAAAGCGCGGCTGTTGACATGGACGCCGAGATTGAGAAGATCACCAGGAGCTGCGCGGGTTGATCCGGCTGCAAACCGACCATTGATAGTTACGAGAATGAACGAAACGCCAATCGGTTTCGAATGGTGCACCTTTGCCGCGCGCTAAGGCTAAGCCGCGTCGTGGAAGATCACGCCGAGGGTATGGCGTTGGCCGCTGCGGAGAATCGACACGCCATGGCGGATGGTGATCCGGTAGTAGCCGCGAGCACCGGAACCTGGCCGGTAACGGGTGGGCCAGATCACCGCCTGACCCTGGTCGAGGGTGATCGCGGTGCCGCGGGACTGTGCCCTGGGCAGGTTTTCCACTAGCAGGAACTCTCCTCCGGTGTAGTCGGTGCCCAGTTGTGACAGCGCGACCATGGCCTGCAGCGGGAAGGCGTGCTCGCCGTAGAGATCCTGGTGCAGGCAGTTGTAATCGCCCTTGCCGTAGCGCAGTACCAATGGCGTCGGCCGGGTCTGCCCGGCGGCGTGGCAGCGGTCCAGGAAGTCCTCCAGCCGATCGGGGAACCGCTGGGGCAACCGCAACCGCTCCTGCCACGCGTTTGCGACCGAGACCAGCCGCGGGTACAGCTCCCGCCGCAATCCATCCACCACATCCGGCAGGGGATGATCGAAATACTGGTACTGCCCGGAGCCGAACCGGTGCCGGGCCATGTCCACCCGGGTGCGCCAGTGCTCGGGTTGGTCGTAGAGCCCGACCAGCCTGTTGCACTGCGCGGCGGCCAGCACCGGCGGGGTCACCGCGTAGCCGTGCCGATCCAGCGATTCACACAGCTGCGGCCAGTCCCAACTGTGCACGGTCATGACGATGTCATCGGGCCCTCCGCGATCCTGACCACGTGTCATGGCGCACCCCCGGCCAGCTGCCAACTCCCACAACCGGGCCGATTCCACAAATGAGTCCTACCGACCACTTCACGAGCCCGAAGCTCACCCGACAACTGCCACTGCCCGGGCCTTTCCCGAGGTACGGTAGGTGACCACCACCTGTTGCCAACAAGCCATTCACTCATACAGACCGTTTCAGTATAATGGCAGTTTCGCGCTAAACGACAGCAAAGCCCAAAACCAAGCGAAGGCCGGCTAGGACGCAGGCCAGGATGCAGATATTGCGCCCGGTCGTGCGGTTACTGAGGAGGCCGAAAATGAGGCCGACGACGCCGATGACGAGGGCAATCCAGGCGAATATTGCCCCGATTACGGGCACAATGGCCGTCAAGATCACGACGAGAGCGGCGAGGATGCCGAGGACGATGGCGATCAGGTTCATATTCCTATTATGCGCCGTGCCCCGCAGGCGGCACCACCGTAGGCGCCCTGCGGCAGCCCGGGGTGGTCGGACCTCATCAGCAGACCCGCTGCCCCAGCCGGGCGGCCTCGTGCCTGTTCGTACAGCGCATCTTGGATGATGGCGCCCAGCCAAATCTGCTACGCTTAGTGACCGCCTCCCCCCTGATCCAATGCGGTGTGTAACGGAACACCGCGTTTTAGCGGTATGCAATGATGCAGCCCCTCGAGCATGGGGGGTCATCAGAACCGGAGGGGGCCAGATGCAGTTGCTGCCCATGATCGACGGAAAGGTTCCCACTCCCGGACCGATCCGGGCCTGGGAGCGCTGGCGGATGGCCTGGCACGGCCACCGCGACGCCACTCGTCTGCCTCTCGGCGGCGACGAGGTGCAGCTGCCGCGACCCTACCTGGAATCGCTGCGCGCTCAGGCCGAAACAGGACAGCGGGCCGTCAGCGCGTGGCTGCACAACAAGATCATCCCGATCGACCGTGAGGCGGTAGCTGTTCTGATCCTGCTCGAACAGCACCGTCGAGATCCGCCGATTGCCCCGGCAGCACCCCCGGCCAGTTCAGCACCCGAGGATGCCGATCCGCAACCGATGACCGCCATCCCCCCGTGGTTGCGCGAAGCGCGGGAGGCGGCGGCGGCGCGCAACGCTTTCGCCCAGCGGGTCCGGGAGCGCAACGAGGCGGAACAGCGGCTCGGCGAACTGGGCAGCACCCGTCACCACCTGATCGAGATCGCCCGGGCATCCGTCCACGCCCATGTCAACCGTTACGCGCAACTGGCGGCGCACTACGATGCGGCGCTGCTGCGGCGCCAACCGAACCGTCGTCAGGCCGGTGCGCCGGCGGTCAGCACGGAGCCATGGCTGCACGGTGACATGCCGTTGCTGGTCCTCGATGTCGAGGGCGAGCTGGCGGACAGTTACCGCTGGTTCCTCAAGGAGTTCGAGACCCGAACCTCGCATCGGCATCGCCCGATCCTGGAAGAGGTTCCCCGGGCGAGTTGAGGACCGACCGAGTGTCTAAGGAGTGATCAACGTGCCGCTGCACCGGGAGCCGTGGGCGTGGGCACCCGTTTCGAGCGAGGACTACCTCCGCGTCGTGGCGGGCCCGGATCCCGGTCCTGAAGTAGACGGTGCTGCCCTGCGAGACGTTGTCGAAGCCGAGGCGCGCGCGGATGCGGCCAGCGGCATGTACGACGTCAATCTCGGTGCTCACGGCCATCCGTTGATCATGGAGCACAAGATCGATCGGTGGCACCACCGCTGGTCGGCCGAAGCCGAGATACGCCAGCACCGGGACCGGCAGAAAGCTCAACTGCTGCACCGGGGCGCGACCTGTAAGCAGGCCTCCGGGGAACAGACCGAAAAACACCTCGTACAGGACTTGAGGGATGCCTACGCGTATCGCGATCGCATGCAGGGCATCGTGGAAGGCAGCGAGCCCGGGGCGGACGGGGGATACTGGCCGGCGCAGAGCCGGATCGATGAGAACCGCCGATGGGAATCCGCCAAGGACTGGGGAATCTACCTCGGTGCCGCATTCGCCGAGATCGGCCTGAACTACACCGCCTTCCAGCTGATGGGCAGCTCGTTGCAGGAGACGGCGGTGCTGGCGGCGTCGATCATCCTGGTCAATGTCCTGCTTCCCAAGCAGCTCGGCGAGCTGCTCACCCGGGTTCGCCGTGGCCGGCGTGGCCGCAGTCTGCTGACGGCCGGCCTGGTGGGCGGAGCAGTCCTGTGGATAGGCGTGTCCTTGTTCGTGGCGCAAATTCGTACCGCTTACCTGCTGTTGCCCAGCACCTCGGCGTCCCAGGCCGGAGGAGCCTCGCTGCTTGAACGCGCCGGCATCGGCCCGGTCACCCTCACTGCCGGCTGGCTGCTTGTGGTGCTGGCCGTGGGCACGGTCGTCCTGATTCGCAGCGCGACCAGGTACAACCCATACCTGAAGAACCTGCGTGCGGCGACGGCCCGGGTTGACAAGCTGCGTGCGGCCTTGGTGGCCACCCACGGTGAGGTGGTCGCTGCTCGCCTGGACTCCGAACACGCTCGTGAATCGGAAGCCGATCTCGCCGAGCAATGGGCCGGCAAGCGCGCCGAGCAGGACGGCCTCGCCGCTGAGCTCAAGCACCATTACCAGCACCGCCTCGCCCGCGATCTGGCCAACCCGATGGTGACCGATGGTGTCGAGATCGCCGTGGGACGCGGATCTAAGACATCACAGCCAGTCCTTCCCACGCCCCAGAACTCGGGGAGCTGAACGGTGAAGTGCCGCTCACTTGGTATCCCGCTCGTTTCCGGTCTGCTCCTGCTCACCGGCTGCGGCAACAGCAAGGTCGACTCTGCGCCGGGAGCGCTCGCCGTGATCGTGGGCGCGCACTCGAACATGGTGGCACCCAGCATGCTGGACACCGTCAAGGCCGAGATTGACACCGCCGTCGAACTCGGATCACCCGCAACCATCGTCGTGGACGACGGGAGCCCCACCGCTTCGGCTCCGGTGTCGCTCAAGACCGCGAACGACAATCCCCTCTACCGGCAGGACCAGATCGACCAGCTCACGAATCTGATCAGTCAGACTCGCGCCGACAATCCAGAGGTCGATTTGCTTGCCGCCATCGATCTCGCGGCGCGTTCGGTGACCGATGCGGCGGGACCGAAGACCATCGTGGTGATCGATAGTGGTCTGCAGACGACCGGTGCCCTGCGTTTTCAGGATCAGGACGGTGCGCTGCTCAATGCGAACCCCGACGAGGTGGTCGATCTCCTGCGGCGTACCCAGCAACTTCCCAACCTCACAGGGATGCGGGTCGTTTTCAACGGGCTCGGCGACACCGCGGCACCGCAGCAACCGTTGCCCGCACCGGCCCGCGCCGTGCTGGTGGCGCTCTGGACGAAGATCATCGAATCGGCGGGCGGAAAGGCAGAGGTCAAGCAAGCGCCGCTGCCC
>JALZCO010000077.1 GCA_030863015.1 Actinomycetota bacterium | reverse complement strand
GGCCGTGGTCGCGCAGGTGATCCGCGTAGATGTTGTTGAACGCCTTGATCACTGGTCGACCCAGGTGCTGTGCCACCCAGCGGCTTTCGACCATGCCTTCCTCAATGGCGTCGATGCGGCCATCGCGCTGCTGGGGGTAGTAGTTGCCGGTGTCCACGACTACGGCGTCGCCGGCGCCGGCGAATAGATCGTCGGGCAGGTCGGGAATGTTCTTTTCCGGGATGGTGACGACGACGACGTCCTTGTCGCGTGCTGCTTCGGTAACCGAAACCGCGGTGGCGCCGGTCTCGGTGGCCAGCTCACGCAGCGTTTCGGGGCCGCGCGAGTTCGCTACGGAGACCTCGTGCCCGAGCGCCGCCAGACGCCGCGTCAGGGTGCCGCCGATGTTGCCTGCACCGATGATGCCGATCTTCATGTGCGCTCCTGGTTTGTGGTGATGTCCATCGCTGAGCGGGCGCTCGGGGAAGCGGTTGACCGAGCCCGACTAGTCGACCAACCGCTGGCGACCGGCGACGTCGGGGTCAGTCGGGACGTCGCGCGATGAGCAGCAGCGCGGGAACGCCGGCCGCTGTTGCGGGCAGTCGCAGTTCGGCCACCGGCTCGAGGCTTGCGGCGGCCAGCAGGGCCGAGAGCTGCTCGGGCTGCCAGAGGTGGGTGGTCCAGGACACCGGGACGCCACCGTAGGCCTCGGTGCGTTCGATGTCGCCGTCGCCCATGTGCGTCGCGATGATGATGTGCCCCCCCGGCTCCAGCGCTCGCCCGAAGGATTCGAGGACCGAGGGCAGCACGGTTCGAGGGAGGTTGAACAGCGACCACCAGCCAAGGATTCCGCCGAGTGAAGAAGATTCCAGGTTCAGGTCGGTCGCTGAGGCGGCCGCGAACCGCTGATCGGGGTGAAGGCTCCGGGCGTGCTCGATCATCGGGGCGACAGGTCAACTCCGGAGACTTCGAGTCCGGAATCGGCCAGGTAGGCGGTCACGTGTCCGGGCCCACAGCCGACGTCGAGGACCGGTCCCAGGTCCCGCACGCAGGCTGCGAAGCCGTCCATTGCCGCTCGCAGCCACGGATGCGACCTGATGTCGCCGAGGTTCATCTCGACGTAGTTGTCCGCGACGCGGTCGTAGGAGGTCCGCACGTCATCGAGATCGGCAGGCTGCTCAAGTCGGGAGGCGTTCACAGCACCGGACGCTAATGGCGGTCACCGACACTCATTGGTCGGGCACACGTGACGCGCCACTTACTGCACGTCTCAACAGAGGAATCAACAACGAGCAGGACCAGCCCCGTGCCCGTGAAGGCACGACCTCCACCTACCCAGACGAGGTGTAACGCCAGGGGATCCGTATCGGACAGGATGATCAGCTTGAGTTAGGAGTCCTGAACGGCCGCAAGGACTGTTCGTTAGCCGTTCCTCCTACGGGGAGCCGTCCGCGCCGCGCTGTCCCGCGTTCCGCTGGGTTGGGAGCTTCACCAGGATGGCGCGGGTATAAAGCAGATCGAAGCCCCGACGCTGCGCGTTCTGCTGGGACTTAGACCCCGGCTGCGTGGTGATCACCGCGACGTCGCAGCCAGCAGCGGTGGCATCGGTGAGCCGGGCCGACAGCAGCGCGGTCTGCACACCCCGGCGGCGGTGCGCAGGCGCAGTCGCTGCGCCGGTGAGTTGCGCGACGCCCTCCGCCATCCGGAAGCTGGCGCCGCCGACGAGGACCCCGTCGCGCAGCGCGACGTAGCGCAGGACGCCGGCTACCGCCGTGAGATCGCGCACGGCCCTCGCGATCACCTCGCGCGGAAACTCCTCATGCGAGGGCACCCCTTGGATATCGGGATGGGCGAAACCATCCGCCACGACGTCCAGCCAAGGCTCGAACTCATCATCGCCGCTGGGCCGGACCTCAACCCCGGGTGGCGTGACTCGCTCGGGGTCGCCCGTGAGGGCAAGGCCAAGCACGTTTTTGAACGAGGCCAGCCGATAGCCCCGGTCGGTCAGCAAGGCGCCGATCGCAGGGTCGACCAGATGGGCGAGCTCAACCTGCACGGGTGCGCCGTGAGCGGTGAAGGCCCGTTCGATCTCCTCAAGCGCGGCTGCGGTCGGCACGCCAGCGAAGCCAAGCCCCGCGACCTTGTTCAGCGGCGAGCCCTCTTCAGCGAAGCTCGCCACGCCGCCGGCAACGGGGACCACGAAGCCCACGCTGTCCACCGCGCGATGGTGGGCGGCCTCGCTGCCCTTGGTGACAAGCTGCGCCTCGACCCGCTCGATGCGCTCGGCCAGCGCGGTGTCACAAAACAGCGGCAATCGGCCAGCATTCATGATTATCGGCCTTTACTTTCAGCTGTCTTCAGGTGGAGGCCCAGGTTCCAGGACAAGAAGCTCGACATTCCCCACGGCGGTGGAGGGGCCTGGTGCGCATGGGAGGACACTCACCTCTCCTTGATCCCGGAGTGGACACCAAATCCCCCGGGTATGCCGGACCCGGCGTTCCGGATGGTTTCTGGCCCGCTGGACACCCCCGAGCGCCGCATCGGGCACCGGCGCATCGTTGTGGATGACGCCGTCACGGTGAAGGCAGCTTCGCCAGCGAGCTCATCACCGCCTTGAATTCATACCGCATTCTGACCTGAACCACTCCCGCTCGCCGATCCGGGGTGCGGGCAGTGATGCTCGGCTTATTGCGTCACATCCCAGTGGTCTGCTCCAGGTCGATCACGATCTTGCAGACGCGTGACCGGGCTAGACCGCCGCAGTGCCTGAGGCGCTTGGTCGAAGGGGTAGGTCGGAGCACCTTGGGAT
>JALZCO010000035.1 GCA_030863015.1 Actinomycetota bacterium | reverse complement strand
GTGAGGGCCCCAACGGCCCGCTGCGCTACGAATTGTTCGTTACCGCCAGCCTGCCCATCGACGTCCGCGCTGCCGAGCTGGTCGCCGAGGACTTGCGGGAGGTGGGGATCGAGGCACGGGTCACCGGCACGGACGCGGCCACGGTGGCGAACCTGTTCACTACCCGCGACTTTGACCTGGCGATCAGCACGATCACCGCGCACGGCGTTGCCGACCCCGACCAGTTCGTCATGTCCCACCTGTCGGGCTACCTGTGGCGCTACCCGCAGATTCCTTACCCGGAATTCGACGCGCTGTATAGGGAATGGCAGGCCGCCACCACCAACGCCGATCGCAACGCGGTGCTGCAGGACATGCAGGCGCTGTTCAACGCGCAGCCGACGTCGATTCCGCTGTACTACCCCGACGAATACTGGGCCTTCCGGTCTGGCAGCTACGGTGGGTGGGTCGAGTCGCCGGGTTACGGCATCGTGCACAAGTGGTCGCTGCTGCCGCCTGACGTCGCCCGCACCGCCAACGCCGTCGTCGCGCCCCATTAGTGAGTTACCAGTAATGGGACGGTTGCGGCGCGCCCTGCCCCGCGTGGCGCAGTACGCGCTGGTGCTCTGGGTCGCCGCGACGATCAACTTCGCGCTGCCGTACCTGGCACCGGGCGACCCGGTCGACTATCTCTACGCCGGGCCGATTCAGGGACTCACCGAAGAGCAGCTGTCCCAGATCCGGACCGGCTACGGGCTGGACCGCCCGATCCTCGAGCAGTACGCCGGGTTCTGGACCGGGCTGACGCGCAGTGACCTCGGAATCTCAGTGGCGCACAACCGCCCGGTGGTCGATCTGCTGCTCGAACGCCTGCCGTGGACCCTGGCGCTGATCGGGCTTGGGGTCCTGGGCGCCACGATGCTGGGCATCGTGCTCGGGGCCGCGGCGGCCTGGTGGCGGGGCCGCCGGCGGGACATCGGGCTGGTTACCGGCGTGCTTGCAGTCGATTCGATGCCGAGTTTTTGGATCGGCATGATGCTGATCGCGGTCTTCGCGGTGCAGCTGGGCTGGTTCCCCTCCTTCGGCGCCACCGAGATCACCGCAGGCGGGGCGGCGGCGATCGGGGAGATGCTGCGCCGGCTGGTGCTGCCAGTGGTCACGATCACGCTGGCCATCTTCGGCTCGATCTTCCTGCTCACCCGGGCGGCGATGATCTCGGTGCTCGACGAGCCATTCGTCCGGCTGGCTCGGGCGAAAGGGGTCTCCGAACGTCGGATCGCGCTGCGCCATGCACTGCGCAACGCGCTGCTGCCGGTCTTCACCAATGTGACGGTGATGGTTGGTGCGCTGCTGTCGAGCCTGGTCGTGGTTGAGACGGTGTTCGCCTATCCGGGTCTGGGTCGGCTGATCTATGAGGCAGTGACCGCTCGGGACTACCCCTTGCTGCAAGGCGCGTTCTTGCTGATCACCATCGGCGTCATCGTGTTGAATCTGCTCGCTGATCTAGCCTATCCCCTGTTGGACCCGCGGGTGCGCCGTGACATGTCACCCGCCGCGGAGGCGGAATTGTGACCGCCGACGTACTTGGTCCCGCGGAGGCGGATTGTGACCGCTGACGTACTTCGTTCCGGACAGGCGGCAGTATGACCGCTGCCCGTTTCGGTGGGTGCATCCTGACGCTGCTGCTGACTACCGCACTGGCTGCGCCGCTAATCGCGCCGTACGATCCGAACGCCCGGACCGGCACTCCATTCGCCCGTCCCTCGGCCGTGCACCTGCTCGGTACCAATGACGTGGGCCAGGACCTGCTCTCCGAGCTCGTCTATGGCGCACGCATCTCGCTGCTGATCGGCGTCGTGGCCGCGCTGGCGGCGACGCTGGTCGGCCTGGCCGTCGGGGTGACGGCCGGGTATGTCCGCGGCTGGCTGGACACCATCTTGATGCGCCTGGTCGATGTCGTGCTCGCCCTCCCGATACTGCCACTGGCGCTGGTGATCGGGGTGTTTCTCGGTCCGGGGCTGGGCAATCAAATCCTGGTGATCACACTGGTGATCTGGGCTCCGGTGGCGCGCGAGCTGCGCGCTCAGGTGCTGTCGCTGCGTGAACGCGACCACATCCAGGCGCTGCGCGCGATGGGCGGCGGCGCGGGTTACGTGCTGTCCCGCCACGTCGTTCCGGCGGTCGCACCCCTGGTCGTGCCGCAGTTCGTGCTGGCGACCAAGACCGCCATCCTGCTCGAATCCTCGCTGGCGTTCCTCGGGCTGGGCGACGTGACGGCCAAGAGCTGGGGCACGATGCTGTCGCTGGCCCACTCCCGCAGCGCCTTTTTGACCGATGCGTGGTTGTGGTGGGTGATCCCGCCGGGCATGGCGATCGCCGCCACGGTGCTCGCCTTCGCATTGGTGGGTTACTCCTTCGAGGAGCGAGCCAGGCCCACGCTGCGCGACCGCCTATCTCGCCGGCAATCAGAACGCGGCCCGCCTGCGGCCACGGCTGCTGTGATGCCGGCGCCGGTGGCCACGGGCGACCCGCTGACGATCGTTGACCTCACTGTCAGCTACGGCCGTGGCCGGGATCGGACACTGGCCGTGAACCGGGTGAGCCTGTCGGTGGTGGCCGGGGAGGTGCTCGGGTTGGTCGGTGAGTCCGGTAGCGGCAAGTCCACGGTCGCCGCTGCCGCATGCGGCTTGCTTCCGGCCGCGGCGGTGATCGAAGGTGGCCACGTGATCGTCTGCGGGCACGACCTGGCGACGTTGCGGCCCCACGAGCTCCGCGGGTTGCGCGGTGATCGGG
>JALZCO010000019.1 GCA_030863015.1 Actinomycetota bacterium | reverse complement strand
GGCGGGGAGACCCGAGTTGGCAGAGCTGCTCGAGGCGCAGCAGGGCACCATCCGCGACCGTCTCGACCGGGGACTGTCCGAACCAGCGACGCTGTGCACAGCGCGTGCTGCCGCGTCCGAGCTCGCCTATCGCTGCGCCGGTGCACTCGTGGTGGCGACAGGCAGTTCCGCAATCCTTGCGGGCCGGCACGCCCAGCGGCTGGTTCGGGAGGCTGCGTTCACGCTCGTCGCTGCCGGCAGGCCGGGTATCAAGGAAAATCTACTGGGTCTGTTCGGAAGCCTCGATAAACACTCTGCAACGTAGGGGTGACTGCTCGCGCATGACGGCTACACTGGGCGACTACACCCGGGCTTAGGGGGAGGATGCTGGGATGAGACGTGCGCATGCGTTGCCCGTCGGGCTGGCTCTTGCAGCGGTGGCGTCCCTGACGCTGGCGTGCGGGGCGGTCACCGGCAACACCGCACAGCGTGCTCCTGCCGGTGTAGTTCCCGCTGGCTTGGAACGGTTCTATGGCCAGGACTTGGCTTGGGGTAGCTGCGTCCCGTTCGCCACCAGCCAACCTGACCAGGAAGCCTATGCCGACCCCGGCTTGCAGTGCGCCCACCTCGAGGTGCCGCTGGACTACGCCAAACCTGACGACAAGGTCATCAAGGTCGGCCTGCTCCGGCGACCGGCATCAGACCCGGCTCAGCGCATCGGTTCCTTGGTGATGAACCCGGGTGGCCCCGGCGGGTCTGGGATGAGCGCGGCAGCCGGCAAGGCCGGCGACGTCGCGAACACCGAACTGGGACGACGGTTCGATTTTGTGGGCTTCGATCCACGCGGTGTCGGCGCCAGTGAACCCAAGGTTCAATGCCGGACCGCGGAAGAACGTGATGCCGAACGCCTGATGAACCTCAATGTCGACACATCACCAGCCGGTGTGGAACGAACGGAGAACCAGGCAAAGGCCATCAGTGCCGGGTGCGTCAGCCGTACCGGAACCGACGTGCTCGCGCATATTGGTACTCGCGAGGTGGCCCGCGACCTTGATGTCATGCGGTCGGCCCTAGGTGATGCCAAGCTGACCTACCTCGGCTACTCCTACGGCACCCGTATTGGTACCAGCTACGCTGAGGCCTTTCCCGGCAACGTCCGTGCGATGATCCTCGACGGTGCGCTGGACCCCGCCCAAGATCAGGTCTCCCAGCTCCTTGACCAAGGCCGTGGATTCCAGCAAGCGTTCGACGCATTCGCGGCGTGGTGCGCGGGTCTGCCTGATTGCGCTTTGGGGCAGGACAAAAGCCAGGCTGTGGCCAAGTTCCAGGCTATGGTCCGGCCGCTGATCGATAACCCGGTGAGCGTGTCCGATGGTCGCAAACTGTCGTACACCGACGCCACCATCGGCACTGTTCAAGCGCTGTACGTACCCCAGCTATGGACGCCACTGAATCGCGGCCTGCAGGGACTTGGGCAGGGCAGTGGGGACATCCTGATGCGCCTCTCAGACCTCTACAACGGGCGTTCGCCCGACGGCACGTACTCCACCCAGATGGATGCCTTCCAGGCTGTCCTGTGCGTCGACAATCCGGCAGTCAAAGATCGGAACGTGGTGCAGGATATCGACGCCCAGTACCGGAAACTAGCGCCATTCCTCGACACCGGACAACCGCCTTCGCCGGCTCTTGACGTCTGCGCATTCTGGCCGGTGCCCGCCACCGGCGGACCGCACCATCCACAGGCCAATGGGCTGCCCACCGTCATGGTGATCTCCACGACGCAGGATCCCGCCACTCCGTATCAGGCCGGTGTCAACCTTGCAGAGGATCTCAAAGCGCGCCTCCTGACCTTCGACGGGACCCAACACACCGCCTTCTTGCAGGGCATTGGCTGCGTCGATAGCGCTGGGATCTCCTACCTCACTGACCTTGATCTTCCTAAGGAGGGAACCCGCTGCCCATCGATCGGTTGAGCCAGCCCTCGACGCCGGCGAGCAGGCGTCGCTTGACCGCTGTGGGGGCAGCCGAGGCGGCAATCGAGTGCCGCGCCAGGACTGCCAGCTGCTCGTCGCCGAAGCCGAGGACGTCGCGCAGGATCTGGTATTGGCCTGCCAGCCGTGTCCCCAAGAGCAGTGGGTCATCGGCGCCGATCGCGACCCGAACACCGGCATCCAACAGCGCGGTGATCGGGAGCTCGTGCATGGAGGGCAGCACACCCATCGGCTCGTAGGAGGTTGGGCAGATCTCCAATGCAACTGCTTGTGCGGCCAGATGATCGAGCACACGTCGATCCTCAACCACAGTGATGCCATGCCCGATCCGAGTTGCTCCGAGTACGTCCACGCACTCGCGCACGTGCTCAGGCCCGGTGTAGTACCCGGCGTGCGGGGTACGGAGCAGACCGGCGGTGGTGGCGATCCGGCATGCGGCTACGAAATCCGCCGGACGCCCGCAGCGCTCATCCCCGGAGATACCGAACCCCACCACCCCGCTGCCGGCATACCGGGCCGCCAACCGCGCCAATGTGTTGGCATGCTCGCCGGACCGGGCCCAGCTGGTGGCGACGATCAACCCGATGCCCACGCCAGTGGCTGCCGCGGCGTCTCGGCAGGCTTCCAGCAGCACCTCGAGGACACCGCCGAACCCGCCGAACCGGGAAGCGTACGAGGTCGGATCCACCTGTAGCTCCAGCCAGCCCGACCCGTCAGCGGCGTCGTCCTCGGCTGCCTCGCGGATTACCCGGCGCAGGTCATCCCCCCACCGGATGGTGTTCCGAGCGGCGTCGTAGCGAGCCTGGAACACCGACCAGTCCCGGTCGGTACCGGTCCAGCTGACCGACGTAGTCCGTAGCGCTGGGGGAAGTGGGATCTGGTAGGCAGCCGCGAAGTCGTGCAGTGTGCCCAGCCGCATCGAGCCGGTGAGATGCAGGTGCAAGTGGGCCTTGGGCAGCGCGCGGATATCCCGCAAGGGGCATACCTCCGGTCGGCCACTATCTGTTCAGAGCTTACAACTCCAGCACTTCGCTGCGGTTTTCGCCGGACACCCGTCACGGTCGACCGGACAACAACCGTGCTACTGGTGACCGTGGTGCACGGCTTCCACGTTGTGGCCGTCGAGATCGCGCAGGAACACGCCGTAGTAGCCGGGGTGGTACTCGGGCCACTCACGTGGGGCGTGCAGCACCTCCGTGCCCGCCGCCACCGCGGCATCGTGGACGGCGTCCACTGCGTGGCGGTCGGCGGCGCTGAAGGCCAGGTGCAGTTCCCGGGCCTCGGGGCCGCTGGCTGGAGCCAGCCAGAAGTGGGGAATGCCGTCGGGGCCGGACAGGCCGACGACGAAAGCATCGCCGTGCGGGAAGCGCATCACCTCACGCATCCCGATTGGGGCGAAGGTACGGAGGTAGAAGGTGAGCGCCGCCTCGACGTCAGTCACCTGAAGGCCGATGTGATCAAGCATTACTCAAGGTTAGCGGCGGCATCCGACACTTCTCAGGTTCCCACGGAAGGCGGGTATCTACGCGATAGGCAGCCGGCTGGTTGCACGCCAAGAGATGATCACCGGGCATCGAGTTCGGCCGCGGTGGCCTGAACCTCTCGCTCACTGGCGCCAGCAGCCACCAGCTTTCGGTACCGGTTGAGCAGTCGGGGCGCGTGGAAGGCTAGGACCGCGACCAGGTTCCCGGCCCGGAAGTAGCCGGCGACCGTACCCTTGATCGTTCCGGGGTCGTGCAGCAGCTCCGTGGAAGTCGCCAGGTCACAGCGTCCGATCAGCTGCAGCGTCAGCCCGTACTGGTCGGACCAGAAGTACGGCACGACGTCGGCCTGCCGGGTGATCTCTGCGCCGGCGATTCGTTGTGCGACAACCTGGGCCTGCTCGGTGGCCGATGTCCAATGCTCGATGCGCCGCCAGTCCCCGACCGTGGGGTGCTGCCAGGCGGCGACGTCGCCGACCCCGTAGACGTTAGTGGTGCCCTCCACCAGGCCGGCGGCGTCGCACCGCAGCCCGCCTTCGGCGGAGACGCCGAGCCCGGCCAGCCACCCGCTGTCGACGACGGTGCCCACACCGACCACCCCGCAGTCGGCCCGCACGATGCTTCCATCAGCTAGCCGGGCGGCGATGCCGCCGTTGCTGTCCGCGTCGGGGAAGTCTTCCAGCCGTACCCCACACCGCACTGTCACCCCATGGTCGGTCTGCAATCGGGCGCACAGCTGCCCCATCTGCTCACCGAGAACTCGAGCGAACGGCACTGGCAGCGCCTCGATCATGGTCACGTCGAGGCCGGCCATGCGGGCGGTGGCGGCGACTTCGGCACCGATGAAGCCGGCCCCGACCACCAGTAGCGAACGGGCTCGGGAGATGGAGTCCCGCAGCGCCCGGCAGTCCTCCAGCGTGCGCAGCACGTGCAGCTCTGGGTGGTCAGGCTGGCCGGGCAGCCGCCGTGGCACTACGCCGGTTGCCACGACCAGCGCGTCGTAGGGAAGCCGGCTGCCGTCGGCAAGTTCCACAGCGGTGTGGTCGACGCCGACCGCGGACTTGCCCAGGTACAGCGAGGCCTCGAGGTCGGCCAGGTCGCCGCGGTGCAGGACAGCCCGTTCCTCCGGCCACTGCCCGGCGAGGATCTGTTTGGACAGCGGAGGCCGGTCGTAGGGTTCGTGCGGCTCGTCCCCGACGAGGCTGATCTGGCCGGCAAAGCCTGCCATGCGCAAGTACTCCACGGTACGAAGGCCGCCGAGCCCAGCGCCAACGACCACTACGTGCTGCATTCGGGCCTCCGGTTCAGGAATCGCTGCGTAGCTGCTCCCGTAGCCAGACCAACGTCCGGGACAGCAGGCGGGAGACGTGCATCTGCGAAAGCCCGATCTGTTGCGCAATTTCGCTTTGGGTCAGACCGGCGAAAAAGCGCAGTTTGACAATGGTGCACTCACGTTTCGGCAGCCTGTCCAGCAGCGGAGCCAAGGTTGTGCGGTATTCCACTCGGCCGAACTCGGCGTCAGCCGTACCGACAATCTCTTCCAGCAACGTACCGGCGCCATCGGCGTCGAGCAGGCTGTCCAGTGAGCCGGTGCGGTACCCGCCGGCCGCCTCCAGCCCTTCCAGTACCTGGTCTCGTGGCAGGTTCAGATACTCAGCGAGCTCACTGGCGGTCGGCGCTCTGCCGTGCTGCTGCGACAGCACGGACATCGCCGACCCGATAGCGACATGCAAATCCTTCAGCCGTCGTGGGACCCGCATCGCCCAGGCGTGATCTCGGAAGTACCGACGCACCTCGCCGGTGATGGTCGGCACTGCAAAAGACAGGAAGTCGCTGCCCCGTTCGGGCTCGAAACGATCCACAGCATGGATGAGCCCCACGCTGGCGACCTGCTCAAGATCGTCCCGAGGTTCACCGCGGTGACTGAACCGGCGGGCGATGTGGTGGGCCAGTGGCAGATGCGCGGTCACCAGTTGGTCACGCAGTTCATCCCGTCGCGGGCTGTCCGGATTCAGCTCGACGAACTCGGCGAACAGCGCGGCTAGGTGCCCGTAGTCGGTGCTCTCAGCCCCAACCCATCCCTCTGGTTTTTCGGTGGGCGTTACCAACGCTGCGCCACCGTCTCGTCGTGGCAGCGCTTGACCAGCGTGATGCTCACCACCGGGGGGTCAGTATCCGGTTCGCCGGTCACTCGCACCTCGTCGACCAGGGTCGTCAGCACTCGCCAGCCGAAGGAGTCCTGCCGCACACGGGCTCCCGGTTTGGCCGGCACCGACACGGTGACCTTCATCTGCACCGTGTCGAGCCACAATGTGCACGTCAGCACTGCATCCGCAGCAGCGACAGCCACCAGCTCTGCGGCCGCCTCGTCCACCGCCAGCCGCAGATCTTCCACGGTGTCGAGGTCGAAATCAGCTCGAACGGCAAGGTCGGCCGCGACCAAGCGCAGCGGTGGCAGCTCCGATGCCTGGGCTGCGACCTGCATCACCACGGGACGTCGGTTTTGCCGTATACGATCGTCGGGCATGCTGGCGCTTGCCTGCTCCCCGGATCCCATCACTGCCACGACGCCTCCTACTGACGATGGACCGTCCGGGGCCGATCCTGCCTGGCGTCCGTAGGAGAACGCACTACTCCCACCGAAAAGTTTGCGCACCGAGGATGCCGCGCATCGACAGGTGACTCGCAGGCCACCCACCGGCGGACCAGGTGGCGCTGCGGCTACAGGTTGCGGTTACGGCTCAGGGGCCGGGAACGCGATGAGCGAGGAACTGCTGTTTCACCCTGCCAGCAGCGGCTGTCGACCCACCCACAGCTCCCGGCGTTCCTCCTCGGTCAGCCCTCCCCACACCCCGTACGGCTCGCGTACGGCCAGCGCGTGGCGGCGGCACTGCTCCAAGACGGGGCAACGCTGACATATCGCCTTGGCGCGGTCAGCGCGGCGAGCCCGCGCTGATCCCCGCTCACCGTCTGGATGGAAGAAAACGCTGCTGTTCAGGCCCTGGCAGGATCCTCGAAGCTGCCAATCCCACTGGCTCGCCACCGGCCTCGGAAGTCGTCGGGTATCTGTCATCTCCAACACCGTCCTCAGCCGGTCGGGCCAGCTCCTCGCGTCAAGCACCAGATACCCGTGCCGCGACGGCGGCAAACCTGACCAGCGTCCACTTACCGCTGGTAGTGGGGGTTGGCGCAGAGTGTCGATCAGGTAGGGCATAATGGACTGCGATGGTTACACCGATGCTGGTGTGACCGAGGTCGACTGCGACGCGCCTTACATAGCGCGCGAGCTTCTCTGCGTCTGGGACTGCCGCGCCTGGAGACTCGCGTGTCTGAGATTGCGGGGTGGCACGCATCAGCCGCCACCACCCCTCAA
>JALZCO010000553.1 GCA_030863015.1 Actinomycetota bacterium | reverse complement strand
GGCAAGGGGCTGGGGCTGGAGTTCCTGCGGCACATCGAACGCTGCGCGGTGCTGGTGCACGTCGTGGACTGCGCGACTGTCGCGCCCGGGCGCGATCCACTGTCCGATGTCGATGCCCTGGAGCAGGAGCTTGCCGCGTACACCCCGTCGCTGGGCGGCGAGCTGGCGTCCCGGCCACGGCTGGTGGTACTCAACAAGATCGACGTACCGGACGCCCGGGAGCTGGCTGAGATGGTGAGTCCTGAGCTCACAGCTCGTGGCCTACCGGTGTATTGCGTTTCCACGGTGACTACTGAGGGTCTGCGGGACCTCACTTTCGCCCTTGGCGCGGCGGTGCGCCAACACCGATCCGCCCAGCCGCCACCGGAACCTACCCGGGTGGTGCTGCGCCCCTCGGCCGTCGATGAGTCCACTTTCGAGGTCATTGCCGATCCTGATCAGCATGAGGGGTTCATCGTCCGTGGCATCCGCCCGCAGCGCTGGGTGCGCCAGACGAACTTCGACAACGCCGAGGCCGTTGGGTACCTGGCCGATCGGCTGGCCCGGCTTGGTGTCGAGGACGCCCTGGCAGCCGCCGGCGCCCGTGCCGGATGCCCCGTCACCATCGGTGACGTCACCTTCGAGTGGGAGCCCTCCACGCCGGCCAGAGCAGCCGCAGTTCGGCTGGGGGGAAGGGGAACGGACTGGCGGTTGGACGATGACGCGCGCATCAGTGCCGCCCAGCGCAAGGCTGCCCGTCGGATCCGGCGCGAACCCAGTGCTGGCTCTAGCGCGCCTGACGACTCTAGCCAGGAAAGCGTGGATGTGGGGCACGATTGAGTCTGACCCGGCAGGCTGTGGCGCAGGCGCGGCACCTTGTGGTCAAGGTCGGCTCCTCCTCGCTCACCACGGCAGCCGGCGGACTGGACCGGGCGAGATTGGACACATTGGTCGACGCGCTCGCCGCCCGGGTCGCGGCCAGCACCCACCTCGTGCTGGTGTCCTCAGGCGCCATCGCGGCCGGGTTGGCGCCGCTGGGTCTGCGCCGCCGGCCCCGTGATCTGGCCACCCAGCAGGCTGCGGCCAGCGTGGGTCAGCTGGCGCTGGCACACGCCTATGCCGAGTCATGGGGACGGCATGGCCACACCGTGGGGCAGGTACTGCTGACTTCCGACGACATGGTCCGCCGAGCGCACTACCGCAACGCCCAGCGCACCTTCGCCCGGCTGCGTGGGCTCGGTGTGATGCCGGTGGTCAACGAGAACGACACGGTGGTCACCGACGAGATCCGGTTCGGTGACAACGACCGGCTGGCCGCGCTGGTGGCGCACTTAATCGGGGCCGACGCATTGGTGTTGCTCTCCGATGTCGGCGGGCTCTACGACGGGGATCCGCGACGCGGGGCGGCGCGGCTGATTACCGAAGTGCTCGGCCCTTCAGATGTGCGCGGCGTGCGGGTTGGCGACGGTGGTGTGTTGGGTACGGGGGGAATGGCCTCCAAGCTCGACGCCGCGACACTGGCCTCACGAGCCGGTGTGCCGGTGCTGTTGGCCGCTGCGGCCCAGATCGGGCGAGCGTTGGGCCCGGCCGATGTCGGTACCGCCTTCGCGCCGAGCGGGACGCGGCTGTCCGCCCGCCGGTTCTGGCTGCGCCACGCCGCAGGTGCAGCCGGTCGGCTGCGGCTTGACGACGGGGCGGTGAACGCGGTGGTGCACCGTCGCCGTTCGCTGCTTGCTGCCGGCATCGTCGGCGTCGAGGGAGACTTCGAGGCCGGCGACGTGGTGGAGTTGGTCGACCGGCACAACGTGGTGGTGGCCCGGGGGATGGTCGGGTTCGACGCCACCGAGTTACCCGAGCTGATCGGCCGCTCCAGCCGCGACCTGCCGCCAGAGCTGCGCCGCGAGGTCGTGCACGCCGACGACCTGGTTCCCGTCTGACCCCTCCCGGCGTGTCGCGCTCCCGTGCCTGCTGTGTCCGGCTGCAGCGCTCACCACGGTGGTGCCCGGGATGTCGACACACCGGGCACGGGAGCACGACACGTGGGTAGGGAGTGCCCCGTAGGCTTGGGAGCCGTGCAGATGCGAACGAACCCTGAGGTGGCCACCGGGGCTCCCACCGAGTCCGGGGCCGAGATCGTGGCACGTTGCGCCCGGCAGGCGCAGCGCGCCGCTCCCACCCTGGCTGCCGCCTCCGACAACGCGATCAATGCCGCACTGCACGCCATGGCCGAGCGGCTGGCCGGCTCCGTTGCCGAGGTACTTGCCGCCAACTCCGCCGATATCACCGCAGCCGAGCAGTCCGGCATGACTCAGGCGCTGATCGACCGGCTGCGGCTGGGCGAGGCGCGGCTGACCGAAATGGCCGGCCAGCTCGCGTTGCTGGCGCAGGTTCCGTTCCCGTCGCGGGATCGAGTGCTGGAAGACCGCCCGGACGGTTTGCGGCTGATCGAGCGTCGCCGCCCGGTAGGCGTGGTGGGCGCCACCTTCGAGGCCCGGCCCAATGTCACCGTCGATGTCGCCTCTCAACTGGTGAAGTCCCGCAACGCCGGAGTGCTGCGCACCGGATCGGCGGCGCTGCGCTCGGCGCTGGCGCTGTGCGAACATGCCATCGCCCCGGCGCTGGCCGACGCCGGGTTGGATCCGGACGCGGTGCAACTGGTGCCCGACCCACGCCGGGACTGTGCCCTGGCGCTGGCGCAGCACCCGAAGCTGATCCCGTTGGTCATCGTGCGGGGCAGCGGAGACACCACCCGGACGCTGGCCGCCGAGGGAGCGCGTCACGGGGTGCGAGTGCTGGCCCATGCCGATGGTGGCGGGGTGCTCTACGTCGATGCCGCAGCCGATCCCGTACTGGCCGTCGAGCTGCTTGTGGGAGGGTTGGACCGGTTAGGTGTCTGCAACCGGGTGAACCTGATGCTGGTGGCCGAGGGGGCCCCGGAGGAGTTACACGAGGCGCTGCTCGCGGCCGCCCAGCAACACGGAATCACGCTGTCGCTACCGCCGCATGACCACCCGCTGGGGCACGAGTGGGCGTTGGACAGCGGCCGGGAGGCAACGCTGACCGTCAGCCGGGTCGCCGGCCCAGGGCAGGCGGCCCAGATCGCGAACCAGGAGACCTCCGGACTGGCCGCCACCATTGTCACCCGCGACGAGGCCGCGGCATATAAGTTCATCGACAGCTATGACGGCACCGGGGTGTTCTGGAACGCCAGCACCAGGCTGCTCGACGGCTTCAAGCTACGGAGAGTTCCTGAGACGGGGATCAACGTCGATCGGGTGCCCGGACCTCGCGGTCCTGTCACCTTTGCTGACCTGCACCTGCGACAGTTCGTGATCATCCCGGTTTCCCCGATGGCTTAGCGGGTACCCTGGATGGTTGAACTGAACCTTTTTACGGTATGACGCGAAGATCAGGTGTGATGCCCATGACCACTGTCAGCGACAAGTTCGGCCGGCCACTGCGGGATCTGCGGATCTCGGTGACCGACCGGTGCAACTTCCGCTGCTGCTACTGCATGCCGCGCGACGTCTTCGGTACCGACTTTCCCTTCATGGATCACTCGGAGCTGCTGTCGTTCGAAGAGATCCATCGGCTCGGGACGGTCTTTGCGCGTTTGGGTGTCAGTAAGCTTCGACTCACCGGTGGAGAGCCGTTGCTTCGGCATGGCATCGAGCGACTTGTCGAGCAGCTCATCAACATCGAAGGCGTGGACGACGTGGCTCTGACGACCAACGGGTCGCTGCTGGCTGCGAAAGCACAAGCACTTCGAGATGCCGGTTTAAGGCGGGTCACGGTAAGCCTGGACTCTCTTGACGAGCCGACATTCCGGGCGGTCAGTGACGTGAAGATCCCACTCGCCCGGGTGATCAAGGGGATTGCGACTGCTGCAGACGTCGGCCTGACTCCCGTGAAGGTCAACGCTGTGATCAAGAGGGGCATGAACGACGGGCAGGGCATCGTCGATCTCGCCGGCTTCGGGCGCGAGCACGGCTACGTAGTCCGGTTCATCGAATTCATGGACGTTGGATCCACCAACGGCTGGCGGTTGGACGACGTCGTCTCGGCAGAGGAGATCATTGAGCGCATCAACGCCATCTGGCCGATCGAACCGATGGACCCCACGTACGTCGGTGAGGTGGCCACCCGGTACCGCTACCTCGACGGAGCTGGCGAGGTCGGCGTGATCGCCTCGATCACCAAACCCTTCTGTCGCACCTGCTCCCGGGCTCGCCTGTCCGCCAAGGGGGAGTTGTACACCTGCCTGTTCTCCAGCGCCGGCCACGACCTTCGTGCGCTGCTGCGCAGCGGCTGCAGCGACGACGAACTCCACACCGTGATCAGCGGTCTGTGGACGGGTCGAACTGACCGTTACTCGGCCCAACGTACCAGCGCCACGACGGGGCTCTCCAAGGTGGAGATGAGCTACATCGGGGGCTAACGCCCGCGACGCCCTCTCCGGTGCTGCGCTAATTGGTCCCGCGGAGCAACCTGAGGTAGCCGGCGGCCACGAGAATGGCCAGGGCCCAAACGATGGCTTGCAGTACCCAGGCGGAGGCGGTGAACGCTGCGCCGAGGGGGCTGGAGGTGTCAAAGTCACAGCGGTTGGCGATACCCGTGGTCGCCAGCGGCAGGCTGCGATCGACACCGAGGCTGACTTGTTCGAACAGTGAGCAGGGCGAGTTCGGGTTGGCGGTCTGGCTAGTGTGCGCGGCGACGTAGCGACCTGGTTCCAGGAAAGTATGTCCGGCGGCGACACCCAGTCCCGCCGCAATCAGGAGCACCACCAGTAGGGCAATTACGGTGCGGCCGCTGCGGTAGCCGTATCCGGCGAGTACTCCCCACAGCCGGTGCGCTCCTTTGGCCAGCCGCCCGCCGAGTTCTCCACGGGCATGAAGGTCCTGTTGCTGGGCGATGAGGACGTCACGCGCTGTGGACTCGTGCCCAGTCGCCTTGAGCACGGCGGCAAGCTGCTGGTAGGGCTGGGGCCGGTAGGCATGGGTGTGATGAGTGATCAGGTGCAGCCACTCGTGCCAGCCCACGGTATGGAGTGAGGTGTAGACCAGGCCGGATAGCGCGAGCCGACGCTCTGGTGTCGCGCAGGCCGACCTGCTCGCAGTGCCGCGTGGACAGATCACGGGAGCAGGCAGGAACAGGTGCTTGGCTTCGGCGTCCTCCAGATCGAGGACAGGCCCGGCCGGATTGGTCAGTTTGGCGTCGTTGAGATTAAGTTGGCCGCTGATGTGGGCGTCCGGTAGCCGTACCGCGCCGTCTGTGCTGTGCCCGGTGGCGGTGAACCGCTCAGCGAACATGTCGCTGCCGACCTGGAGATGGTCGCCGATCAGAGCTCGACCGGCTTGATTGGTCAGTTTGGCGCCATTGAGGTTGAGCTGGCCGCTGATTTGGGCATCCGATAGCCGTACGGCGCTGTCTGTGTTGTGCCCGGTGGCGATGAGTCCCTCGGCGAACATGTCGCTGCCGACTTGGAGATGGTCGCCGATCAGAGCCGGACCGGCGTAGTTGGTCAGCTCCGCGCCATCCAGGTTGAGCTGACCGCTGATGTGGGCGTCGGGTAACCGCACCGCGCCGTCCTCGCCATGTCCGGTAGCGGTGAACCCGTCGAGGAATACGCCGCCCTGGACCTGGAGGTGGTCACCGATGAGGGCCGGGCCGGCGTTGTTGATCAGCTCAGCCCCGTCCAGGTTGAGTTGGCCGCCGATGCGGGCACCTGGTAGCCGCACCGCGCCGCGTTCGCAGTGTCCGGTGGCGGTAAATCCTTCTGCCAGAACCAACCCCCCATCGACTTGGATCCCGTCACCGATGAGCGCCGGGCCGGCTTGGTTGGCCAACTCGGCGCCGTTGAGGTTGAGTTGGCCGCTGATGTGCGCGCCTGGCAGTCGCACTGCGCTGAGTTCGCTGTGTCCGGTGGCGATGAAGCCTCCGCCGAATACGTCGCCGTATACGTGGAGTCCGTCGGCGATGAGGGCCGGACCGGCGTCGTTGGTCAGCCGCGCGCCGTTGAGGTTGAGTTGGCCGCTGATGTGGGCACCCAGCAGCCGTACCGTGCCCTCCTGACCGTGTCCGGTAGCGGTGAAGCCGTCGCCGAGCAAAGCATCGCCTTGAATCCGGAGTCCGTCACCGTCCAGCGCGGGGAGGTGTGAAGCGCTCAAGGCCAACCAGGGTAAGCGGGCGCCGGTGAGGAACACGGTGCGATCGAAGTAGCAACCTCGCAGCTCAATGCCTACTGCGGCCGGAACGTGGGTGAGGTCGAGTGTTCCGGTAATCCGCGCGCCATGAATGCGGAGACCCAGCGGATCGAAACGGTCACCGCCGTGCCCCAGCACCAGCTCCCGGATGAGTTCGGCACGGATGATGTGTCTGGGGTTCTCACTTACAGCCAGCTGCTCAACGTTGAGTTTGCTGCACTCGATCACGCAGCCAGAGACCAAGGCGTCGAGTAGCGCCCGTTCTCTTGATGAGACCTCGCTGAGGCTCTTGCTCGCCACGACTGCCCAACGGTCGGCCACCCAGTTTTCAGCTCATCGCTGCCGGAGCTGACCCGGAAAGCCTACCCGATGTCGCCTAGGCTGCGCCCATGTCTGGGCGGCGACTCGGCGTCATGGGCGGGACCTTCGATCCGATCCATCACGGCCATCTTGTCGCCGCCAGCGAGGTGCAGGCCCAGTTCGGATTGAACGAGGTCGTGTTCGTGCCCACGGGGATCCCGTGGCAGAAGAGCGAGCGTGACGTCAGCCCGGCCGAAGATCGCTACCTCATGACGGTCATCGCCACCGCGTCCAACCCGCGGTTCTCCACCAGCCGGGTGGACGTCGACCGTCGGGCTCCCACGGTCACCGTGGACACTCTCACCGACTTGCGCGCACAGTTCCCCGACCATGAGATGTTCTTCATCACCGGGGCCGACGCGCTGGCACAGATCTTGTCTTGGAAGCGAGTCGACGAGCTGTTCAATTTGGCCCATCTGATCGGGGTGACCCGCCCAGGGTTCCAGCTTGACGGCAGGCACTTGCCTGATCACGCGATCAGCCTGGTCGAGGTGCCAGCCATGGCGATTTCTTCAACGGACTGCCGGCAGCGCATTGCCTGTGGCTTGCCGATCTGGTACCTGGTGCCCGACGGGGTGGTGCAGTACATCAGCAAGCGCGGGCTGTATCGCGCTGGCCAGCGGCAGGGCACCTCGCACCCATCCTGAACTGCCGGTATGGCGTTTTGCAGCGTTGGTGACCGTTGACCTTTTGTGGACGTCTTGCGGACAAGCTGCGGACAGCTGGAGACCATCTAGAGGTCCCTGTAGACGCTAGCTGAGGAACACTCTTGTAGTGGGTGGACCACGAGTGAAAGCAGTGAAACGGCTGAACTCACGCGGGCTCGTGAAACGTTCGAACCCGAAACGTAGGTACCTCTACCCTGCCGGGCGCCGGTGCGGCGAAATAAGCCCCGCCGGGGTGTGCTGGATCAGCCGAACTCTCCGGCACGTACACGGCGGTGAACGCGGCGCACTCAGCTGCGGTAATCACCGCGTCCAGTAGACCCGCGAGTGAGTCAGCGCGTGGACGGTTTCCAGTCCGAAGGTCGGCCGCGCTGTCGGATCGGATAGGTCTCGCAGCCGTCCTCGGTGCAGTAGGTCATCTCTTCCGCGGCCTGCTGCCCAGCTGGTGCCGCCGGTGGAGGTGCCGCGGGTGGTGGTGCTGCCGGTGGCGGGGGTGCCGGTGCCGGCGTCGGCAGGGGTGCTGGTGGTGATTCCGGTACCGGTGGCGGCATAGGAGCGGTTACCGCTGGCCGCACTGGCCGTGGCTTCGAGGGCTCTGCTCTGGCTGGCTGCAGCGCCGGGGATGCTGGTGCTGGCGGGGTTGGCGCAGCGTCCGGCACGCACAACAGCCCCGATGGCGGCAGGTGCTTGCCCGGTGGGCAGGGCAGTGTGCACAGCCCCTTGGACCCGATGGCTTGGCCAGGCGGGCAGGGCTGCTCGATCTCGACACCGGCTGGCGGTGGTGTCGGAATGGGCAGTGGCGTCGTCGGTGCTGCGGCCGCCATTCCGCCAACCAGCGCCAGCAGCAACACCCGGTAACTCACGACGGTACTTGACATCCTAGCTCTGTCGTCAGCGGTGGCCGTGGCCGCCGTGGTGGCGGTGGCAGTAGCCCTGCCACTCGTGCCGCCAGCGGTTCCACTCCCCATGGCAGTGCCAGTTGCCTCGCCCGTGGTCCAGCCTGACAGTCACCGGCGCAGGCGAGCTCTCAGCGGCCAGTACGGGTGCTCCGGTGACCAGCAGGGCTGACCCTGCCAGCAAGATTGCCATCAGGCTGTTCGTGATCAAACGATGCATGCCCGCTCCCCGGCAGTTGGTGAGTCTCTCAAGAGCTATCGCGCCGCCGGAATCAGGTGTTACACCGAGCGAGGGATCGGTTACGCACCGCTCTGGGCGACTCCCGGCCTGCTCGAAGCCTGGTGAGGGCACGGGAAGGCGCCGGTAACCTGGAGGTGCCTTCTCGCCGAGGTTCACGCCCCGGGGAGCTACCCGGGGTATAGGCGGGGAGTCGGCGAGGAAGGGCACATGTCCGACATGGACGACGTCTGCATGGGATCGGTCATCGGCGAGCGCATGAGGCGACTCCGCAACGGTGTGCTGATGACGCAGGACGACCTGGCCGCAGCCGCGGGGGTGTCCACCGATCTGATCCGCAAGCTGGAGCAGGGCAGGCGGCATACCGCCTCGATCGGGAGCCTGCACCGCATCGCCGCGGCGCTGGACGTTGACCTCGGCGAGCTGCTGGGTCGGGAGAGTATGCCGGACGCCGCGCCGCACGCCGGGGTGATCGCCCTTCGGCAGGCGGTTGCCGATGTCGCTGATCTGCTCGGAGAAGTGGAAGGCGAGCCATTGTCGCTGCGGGACGCCGAGAGATCAATCACCTACCTCTGGGGCGCGTATTGGAGTGGCAAGTACAAGCAGCTCACCGAGCTGATCCCGCAGGCTCTGACGGGGCTGCGGGTCACGCTGCACGCCGCCGATGCGGCCACCCGGCCTAAGGCGGCCGAACTGCTGGCATGGGGCTACTGGGTGGCCGCCAGCACCCTGACCCACCTGCTGCAGCCCGACGCGGCCTTCATGGCGGTGCGGCGTGCCGTGGACCTCGCCGCCAGTGGTGATGACGCGCTGGTCGTCGCGGCGCTGAAGGGTTCCCTGAGCTGGCAATTGATGGTAGGCGGCCGGTTCATCGAAGCCGAGCAGGTGGCGATCCGGACCGCTGAGGGCATCCAGCCCCACGGCGACGTTTCGGTGCAGGAGCTCTCGGCGTACGGGTCGCTGCTTATCACCGCGGCCACTGCTGCCGCTCGGGATGACCGCAGCACCGTCGCCGCAGACTTCCTCGGGTCGGCCAGCGAAGTAGCGCAACAGGTGGGTTGCGATCGCATCGACTACGAGACCCCGTTCGGTCCCTCCCAAGTCATCATGCAAACGGTGGATGTCAACGTGGTCATCGAGGACTACCCAGCAGCCCTTAGTGCGGCCTCCCGGATGTCGGCGAACCCGGGGTTACCGTTGGCTGCCCGCTGCCGGCACCTGACTGACCGGGCCTGCGCGCACGCGAACCTAGGCGAGGAGGGGCAGGCTCTCGCGTTGCTGTTGACCGCTGAGGGGATGTCGCCGGACTGGGTCCGCCATCAGACCCTGGCTCGCGCGGTGACCCGCGATTTGCTCACCGCCGAGCGGAGACGATCCACTCCGCTGCGCCAGCTGGCCAAGCGCATCGGAGTCAACCGCTAGGACGGGGTGTCCTAGCGGTCACGGACGCAGCAGGGCGCGTGATCGCTAGGGTCATGACTCCCCCTCAGGGTGTCGCGGTCGTCCTGTTGATTGATCCCGCTCTGCTGGAGCCGCACCGCTTCATGCCGCCACCCCCCGCGGCGAAGGGATGACCGGCAGCCGAACCCTCACGGCCCGCCTCGCCCCTCTCCGGCAATACCTGAGGACGCAACCCGACAACTGCACACTGCATGCGACCCGCCGCTCCCGGCTAAATCAGTATGGCGTCATCCTCGTCGGCCTCCAGGCCGTTCGTCCTCGCTGCGCTGCGGGCGCTGCGCCGGGACCCCAACTGCGGGTGCCGCACGCTCAAAACACGCCCGGAAACGACCCGAAAAACGGTCACAACCACCACAGCCCCGCCTTGCCAAGTTTTGCCGCTTCAGGGATGACCCCTATGGTGTCGCCTGCCGCGTCGTGGGAGTTGCCCTCTAGGTAATGCGATAACGCTACGCGTTAGCCCTAGGTAAGACGTACCAGACGGCGATTCAATTAGCCCGAATGGTACATATCCGGCGCTATTTTCTGAGCCTAGGTGTACGTAGCCGGCCGGGCGATCTAGGTGGTGACACCGGGCCAGTAGTAGGTAACACTGCCAAACGTCTAAGTAGTTACTGAGACACAGCGATGAGAGGGACCTCAACCGACCATTCTCTCGCGACATCTGGGGCTCCTCGCACTCAG
>JALZCO010000547.1 GCA_030863015.1 Actinomycetota bacterium | reverse complement strand
CTCCAGGAGCCGAGCCACTGGCCCAGTACGGGGCGGCGCTGTTGCTGGACGCCGCGGCGCTGCTGGCCCGTCCCGACCTGCGCGCGGCGGAGGAGGCACTGCGCCGGTGGATGACCGCGGCGGCGATGGTCGAGCCGGCTGCGGACGGTGGCCGGGTGGTCGTGGTCGCCGAGGCATCGCTGCCCGCGGTGCAGGCCCTGATCCGCTGGGACCCGGCCGGGCATGCGAGCGCCGAACTGGCCGCCCGCACCGAGCTGGGCTTTCCCCCGGCAGTGCGGATGGCCGCGGTCGATGGCAGCCCGGACACCCTGGCAGATCTCGACGTGCCTGCCGGGGCTGAGGTGTTGGGGCCAGTGCCCGTGGTGGGGAAATCGGAAGGTGAGCGGCAGCGGTTGCTGATCCGGGTCCCCCGCTCGGAGGGATCCGCCCTGGCCACCGCATTGGCCGCGCTGCAGGCCGGGCGCAGCGCGCGCAAGCTACCCGACCCGCTGCGGGTCGAGCTCGACCCAGTAGAGCTGGCGTAGTGCACTTACAAGGCATACTGCGTTGGTGGCTGTGCAACCCATCCGGCTCTTCGGCGACCCGGTGCTGCGTGCCCGCGCAGCCGAGGTCGTCGACTTCGACAAGGAGCTGCGCAATCTCGTCCGTGCTCTGCTGGAGACGATGGTCCAGGAGGGTGCAGCCGGGCTCGCCGCGCCCCAGCTGGGCGTGTCGCTGCGGGTATTCACCTATCGTTTCGATGACGTCGCCGGGGATAGCTCTACCGGGCACCTGGTCAATCCCACCTTCGACGTGCTGGGTGATGAGATGCAGGACGGACCGGAAGGCTGCCTCTCGATCCCCGGCCTGTCCTGGGATTGCCGGCGTCACCTGCGGGTCGTCGCCGGTGGGCTGGACCAGCACGGCGAGCCGATCGAAGTACACGGCACCGAGCGGCTGGCCCGCGCGATCCAGCACGAGACCGACCACCTCGACGGCGTGCTGTTCATCGACCGGCTCGACCCCCAGACCCGCAAGCAGGCGATGCGAGAGATCCGGCAGGCACCCTGGTTCGGCAACTCCGAGCCCGTGGTCAAGGTCAGCCCACACCCGATACTCGGCAAGGTGCGCTGAGCGGTGCGGTTAGTCTTCGCCGGCACGCCTGAGGCGGCAGTGCCCTCACTACAGGCGCTGCTGCACTCCGACCGGCACGAGATCGCTGCAGTGCTGACCCGACCGGACGCGCCGGCTGGGCGGGGACAGCGGCCGGCCCGTTCCCCGGTGGGCGCCTTGGCCGACAAGGCGGGGTTGCAGGTGCTTACCCCCCGCCGCCTGACCGAACCGGACTTCCTTGCCCAGCTCTCGGCGCTGGCCCCGGATTGCTGCCCGATCGTCGGCTATGGTGCGCTGGTTCCGCGGCTCGCGCTGGACGTACCCCGGCACGGCTGGGTGAATCTGCACTTTTCACTGCTACCTGCCTGGCGTGGTGCCGCTCCGGTGCAGGCCGCGATCCGGCATGGGGACGAGATCACCGGCGCGTCCACCTTCGCGTTGGAGGAGGGGCTGGACACTGGCCCGGTATACGGCACGGTCACCGAGGTGATCCGCCCCGAGGACACCGCGGGTGAGCTGCTGTCGCGGTTGGCCGAAGCCGGAGCCCGCCTGTTGGTGGCCACTGTGGACGGGATCGCCGACGGCAGCCTGCGTCCGGTACCCCAGCCCGTCGATGGCGTCTCGTATGCCCCAAAGCTCACCGCAGAGGACGCACATGTGGACTTCAGTGCCCCGGCCTTTGCGGTACACCGCCAGGTGCGTGCGGTGACGCCTGCTCCCGGTGCCTGGGTTCGGTTCCGGGACCAGCGCGTGGGCCTCGGGCCGGTGCAACTTGCCGATGTTCACGGGCCCGACGTCGACGGACTTAGCCCGGGCGAGCTGCGAGCAAGCAAGCGAGAAGTGCTCGTCGGCACGGCGAGCAGCGTGGTGCGGCTGGGTGAGGTCACTGCGCCCGGTAAGCGGGCGATGCCCGCACCGGACTGGGCCCGCGGTGTCCGGCCGGAGCCGGGAGAGCGATTCGAGTGACGGCCATCGTGGGCACCGCGCAGGTCGTCGAGGGTCCGCCATGACGATCCCTCGCAAGCCCTCCCGACCGCCCAGGCCCGGGCCGCCCCGCCGGC
>JALZCO010000546.1 GCA_030863015.1 Actinomycetota bacterium | reverse complement strand
GGGCACGCAAGCGCGTCGAGATGAGCTACTCGCTTGGCCTCCGGCTGGACACCGACGGCCTCATCGCCGACGTAATTTCAGGGATGCCCGCCGCGAAGGCCAAACTCGGCCCCGGCATGACCATTGTCGCCGTTGACGGCAAGGAATTTTCGCCCGACGCCCTGCGTGCCGCCGTGAGTGCGGCAAAGACGTCAAAGGAACCGATTCAACTGCTCGTTAACAACGAGGGCACTCTCCTCAACTATCCGATTGATTACCACAACGGCGAGCAGTACCCGCACCTCGTGCGCGACAACGCCAAGCCCGACCTGCTCAGCCAGACCATCGCGCCGCTCACCCGGAGACGGTGAGTCGCCTCTACGCGCATCACCCACGGCGCCGTGCCGCCCGCTTCCCTACCGACTGTAGGAATCCTCACGGGGCAGCGGGCCCACATCGGGGTGGCGGCCTGGGCGCATCGCGGCATGCCGCTGTCCGGGGCCCAGTCCGGATCGGGCGGCCAGGGTGTCGGCGACGGCGCCGGTGACGAAGCCGTAGACGGCCTTGTGCAGCAGGTCCACGGCCAGCTCCGCCCGAGGCCAGGTAGGCGGCGGGGCGCCGACGCCGGTGGCGTTCTCCAAGATCTGGTCGTTGGTCAGCCGGATCACGGTGAACTTCGCCGAGGACCAAGGACCGCGCAGCCCGGCGTGCGCCATGACCGAGCGCAGAACACCGAGCAGCGCGCCCTGGCCGAAGTGCATCGCCCAGTTCACCGGCACCGGCTGGTGCCCGGGTTGTTCCCGCATGCCGGTGAGGCGTTGCAGGACCCTTGCCGGGACGTGGGAGTCGGGACGTCTGGTGAGGAGTTGCTCCACCTTCTCGCCCAGCGTCATCACCACCGCCCCGGCCGTGCCGGCGACCAAGCCCTGCCACAGTGCGCGCTTCATCATGCTGTCACGGGTACCCCGATTCAGCAGGCCTACCCACAGACCGCAGAACCACGTTGTTCGGACCGCTTGAACCGGTAGACGTGCCAGCGCAAGAGACACTGGCAGGAAGGCGGCACAGGTCATGAGCGAATCGGCCCGGCGTGCCGGATCCGAGCCTCGTCTCCGGCCCCGTCGATCGATGGCCGTCTGCGCGCTGCTCGGCGCGGCAGTGATGGCCGTCCTCGACGAGATCGTCTTCCATCAAATCCTGCACTGGCACCATTTCTTCGACCGATCCACGCCGGGAGCGGGGCTGCTCTCGGACGGTCTGCTGCACACCGGCGAGCTGCTGGGCCTGGCCGTCGGGTTCTTTTTGTACGCGGATCTACGCCACCATGCCCTGGCCCCTACCCATGCCTGGGCAGGATTCATCTTGGGACTGGGAGGATTCCAGCTTTTCGACGGTATTGTCGTTCACAAGCTGCTGCGCATTCACCAGATCCGCTACGGCGTCGACACCATGCCTTATGACCTGGCCTGGAACGCTGGCGGACTGGGGCTGCTGGCCATCGGCGCAGCCCTGGCTGTCCGCGCGGCCCGGGGTGCACCGGCCGGGCCGTGACGCTATTGCCCTGATCGACCGATACAGGCCAACGGGTTGGCCCTGCGCTCCCACGTCTACACCAGCACACCTGGGCACTGAATTAAGCAGGAGAAACGCTCAGCTGACTGGCCCCCTGGGTCACCCCAAAACCTTGAGATCGTGGTGCCTGAAAGTAGCATCGACGCCACACTGTGCAATTTTTGATGGTCGCGGGCCG
Source organism: Actinomycetota bacterium (assembly GCA_030863015.1). Lineage (GTDB taxonomy): Bacteria > Actinomycetota > Actinomycetes > Mycobacteriales > Pseudonocardiaceae. The sequence goes on along the minus strand of JALZCO010000546.1, from coordinate 956 downwards.
GCGTCTGTTACCAGCGGGAAAACTTGTGGACCTGCGCTTGGGATTGTTACCCCAGCGTGTGACGATCGCGGCGTGGACGTATCGGCAGCGGATATCAGCAGGATTCCGGCGGACAATGTGCGAGTTCCGCGGACCGAGTTCGGCGCACTTTGGCAGACGGCGGAGCGATCCCACGATGAGCAAGTTCGTCGCGGTGTACCGGATTGGTACGGCGCTGGGGTGGTGGAGACCTGCCGTTGGCTAGCGAACGCAATCGTAGAACCGAAGACCCGACCATGGCGCCTCGCACCGTCGCCGGTAACGGAACGTGTCACCGTTGCCTACCCAGATTTGATCGAAGCGGAATGTGTGGCTGCAGAGAAGCTGGCTACGCGCCGGCCGGTCCCTACCAGGCGGAAACATCAGCCGGGCTGGATCGAGGCTGTTGTTACGACGTTGAACTGGGCATGGCGGCGGCAGGGGAGCCCGCCGCTGGTGAAAGGCCGTAGCACAGTGGGCTGAGCCGAGAGATCACCGCGGTCCTGGTTCCCCCGTGCGGCCCGGCTCCACCTCACCCCTCCGAGCGGGACCAGTCCGCAACCCCCAAACCGTCGGATTCACGCGCATCGATTGGCTGTTTCCAGGGCTGCGCCCCTTCGATGTCGAGGACATCAGGTGTTTTTTGGTCGCCGCTCGGAGGTGGACCAGCGCTAGCCAGGCTCTTGCGGTCCCCGGCCAAGGGGCCGAGGGGACGGTACTGCTCGTGGTGGGACCCTCAAGATGCGGCAAGTCATCGCTGGGTCACACGGGGCTGCTGCATGTTATGGCTGAGGAACCGGGCTGGTGGACGCTGCCACCGATCTGCTCGGTGCTGACTGCCGGCACTTGCACAGGATGCTCATTACTGGGTGAGTACATCATCGTTCGGTTGAGACCGCAGGAATCCAGGGAGTTGTACATCCTGAAGGGGTGAGGAA
>JALZCO010000538.1 GCA_030863015.1 Actinomycetota bacterium | reverse complement strand
CCTCTACCCTGACGTTGCTCGACGAACTCGGCCTGGGCGACAAGTTCGCGAAGATCCCCCACCGGCTCGTCGAACAGATTCAGATCCAGATCGGCAACGATCTGGTCCCGATCGGGGACTTCCGCCGGATCCCGGGTCCGCACAAGCACCTCGCCTTCGTCCCACAATGGGACTTCCTCGACCTGCTCGCCGACGCGGGGCGCGCCGAGCCAACGTTCACGCTTTTGATGAACACCCAGGCGACCGGACTGCTCACCGAGAGCGGCGCGGTCGTCGGCGTGCAGTACCAGTCGGCTGACGGAAGCAGTGGACAGCTGCGGGCAGACCTCACCGTGGCATGCGACGGGCGGCGCTCGGTACTCCGGGAGGCTGCCGGGCTACACGTGCGGTCTTTTGGAGTACCGATGGACGTGTGGTGGTTCCGGCTCCCCCGCCGCGAGGAGGACCCGGAAGGTGGCGTGGCCCGCTTCGGATCCGGGCAGGGCATGGTTCTCATCGATCGCGGGAACTACTTCCAGTGCGCCTACCTGATCCGCAAGGGCTCCGACTCCGCATTGCGGGCTGAAGGAACAGCCGCGTTTCGACGTCGGGTGGCGGCGATGATCCCGTGGCTGGCCGACCGGGTCGACGCGGTGCGCTCGTTCGACGATGTGGCACTGCTGGACGTCCGGCTGGATCGGCTGCGTCGCTGGTCGACCGACGGGCTGCTGTGCTTGGGGGACGCCGCGCACGCGATGTCCCCGGTCGGCGGGGTCGGTATCAATCTCGCCATCCAGGACGCCGTCGCAGCGGCCCGTCTGCTGGCCGAGCCGCTGCGCCATGGTGGGCTTACCCGCCGCCATCTCGACCGGGTCCAGCTGCGGCGGTGGGCGCCTGCGGCCTTGACCCAGGCTGTGCAGCGCGTCGTCCACGCCCGCCTGCTCGCGCCGGCGCTGGCCGGCGACATCGCCCAGGTCGGGGCTGAATCGGGCCGGCCCACGCTACCGATCCGGCTGCTGCAGCGTCTCCCCCAGCTGCAAGCCGTACCCGCCACGGCTGTGGGCATCGGGCTGCTCCCCGAGCACGCTCCAGCCTTCGCCCGTGGTGGCCCTCCAAGGGCTACCAACCCTCGCTGTGCGGGTCTCTCACCGCCACCAACCGCTACCCCATCCAGGTGAGGAACGCTCAACCACTACACACTACGGACAGTCACTACACGTTCCTCGGGGTACCCTGCTGGTTACTCCCATATCGAAAGTAACCGGAGTAGGCGCCAACGTGCTGGAAGCGGGCACCGATCCCGGCTGGCTTCCGCTCGGCGCGCAAAGCATGACAAGGTAGGCCCGAAGAACTTCGCTCCGAACTTTCCGGCTTACCCGCCGGATCATGCGACCGTTGGCGCAGATCGACCTCACCCAGAACATCGGCGGAGTTGAACTCGGCATCGATGTCGCGAACAACATCGCTACCTACGGGCTCACCGCGACCGCCGCCACAGGCCCTCGGATGCCCTGAACTACCCGATCAGCGGCCGCCAGCCGGAGTACTGCGATCAACCGGCGCCGCTGGACCTGACCACTGCACCGACAAGCAGCCCATCGTGGGTTGGTAGCCGAAAAAAGCAGCCGCGAGGGGGGTTGGCGGTACTTGAAGAGCTCACCTCAGCGTGACCGGGTTGGTCAGCGTGCCGACTCCTTCGACGGTGACCGAGACGCTCTGCCCGGCGTTCAGCGGGCCGACGCCGGCGGGGGTGCCGGTGAGGATCACGTCACCGGGCAGCAGGGTCATCACCCGAGACACCCACTCCACCAACGCTGGTACCGCATGTAGCAGCATCGAAGTGCGAGAGTCCTGCACCACTGCACCGTCCAACTCGGTACGCACGGCCAGGTCAGCGGGGTCGGCAGTGGTGTCGATCCACGGACCCAGTGGGCAGAACGTGTCATGGCTCTTACCTCGAGTCCACTGCCCATCGCTGCGTTGCTGGTCTCTAGCAGTGACGTCGTTGGCCGCCGTGCAGCCGAGCAGCACGTCCGCCGCTTGGGTGGCCGAGACGTCACGGCACGGCAGGCCGACGACCACTGCCAGCTCACCCTCATAGTCCACTCGCTGCGAATCGGCCGGCAACCTGATCGGTACGTTGGGCCCCACCACCGTCGTGTTGGGTTTCAGGAAGATGATCGGGTGGTCTGGCGACTCCTGGCCCAGTTCCTGGGCATGCGCGGCGTAGTTCCGACCGATCCCGATGATCTTTGTGGGCAAGATTGGGGCGAGCAACCGGACGTCAGGAAGCGGCCAGCGACGGCCGGTGAAGTTCACCGGACCAAACGGGTGGTCAGCAATCTCTACCGCCAGCTCCTCGCCGTCTGGACCCGTCTCCAGGGCGGCGAAGGCCACCCCTTGCGAATGAGCGATCCTCCCGATGCGCACGAGTTGCGACGCTACCGGGCCGCCAGATCATCGTGGCGCAACGCCGCGTAGGTCAGCGCGTCCAGCATCGCCAGCCAGGACGCCTCCACCACGTTGCCATGCACACCGACCGTGGTCCAGGACCCGGTGCCGTCGTTGGTATCCACCAGCACCCGGGTCACCGCGTCGGTGCCATGCGTCCCCGGCAGGATACGGACCTTGTAGTCGGACAGCTCCACCGTCTTCAGCCAGGGCACATGGGGGTTCAGAGCCTGGCGCAACGCGGCGTCCAGCGCGTTGACCGGCCCGTTGCCCTCCGCGGTGGCAATCACCCGCTCGCCGGCCACATGTACTTTCACCGTCGCCTGCGCGACCACCTCGCCGTCGGCCTGATGATCCACCACCACCCGGTAGGACTC
>JALZCO010000531.1 GCA_030863015.1 Actinomycetota bacterium | reverse complement strand
AGCGTGTTCAGGTCGGGCTCCGTTATGCCGCGCAAGATCGTCACCATCGAAGTCGCCGAGACCACCCTGCGGATCTACGACCACCGCGATCACCTGATCAAGACCGTTCCCCGCACCAGCCGCAAGGAGGTCCGCCGACACAAGGCCTACGGTCACACCACCAACCACAAAACCGGCTAGGCACTGCCACCCATCACCCGAAGAAAACGGCACCCATCACGTGGGACAGACAAGCCAGACAAGCACCGCGACACGAAAGCTGCCCATTTTGTGACACGAGAGTCGTGCCTCAGACACGAATGCCCGACACTCTGTGCGGATCTGTCCACGCCGTCTGTGCGGTTCCCGGCTGAGGCTTCTGGCTCGTCGTAAGCATCACCACATTAGGCGGGTTTGCGGCCCCGTGCTTGAAAAAACAACGCGTAGACGACGAATGTCTCTGGCCGCGCGAGGTGCTGGTGCAGTTCTGTGGTGAGGCGGTCGAGCTGGTCAGCGGTGAGGAATCCACCTTTAATGATCCGGTCACGGAAGATGTTGAGAAATATCAGGAGCAACCTTTGGTAAGGATCGGTTGAGCGCCAGATGCGGGCGTGCGCGTCGAGAGAGATGTCGGTCAGGCCAGCATCGCGCAACAACGCGGGCATGCGGCGGCCGATGAACGGGTCCAGCCCGGCGGCTTGCCATGCGGCGACAAGCGCGTCGTAAAGCACCGTCCACGCTGGATGTCCTGGTTCGCAAGTCCAAGAAATCCAGTCAACGTTCTGGGTGGCGATCCAGCCGCCGGGGCGCACCACACGGATCATCTCGGCCACAACGTCTTGCGGCGTCGGAACGTTGACGAGCACCAGGCGCTCATGGGCTAGATCGAAGTAGTCTGCGGGCAGTCCTGTGGATATTGCGTCGCCTTGGACTAGTTTGACGTTGGTCAGCCCGCGCTCGGCGAGGCTGCGCTCGGCGAATTCGATCATGCGAGGGTCGTTGTCCAGCCCGACGACTTCACCGGTGGGTCCCACGCGCGCGCTAAGCAGGTCGAGCACGCCGAGCGGACCGCAGCCCACATCAAGGACGCGCTGCCCTAAGCCGACTCCGAGGTGTTCGAATAGACGTTCGGCCTCTGGCCGGTGTATCTCGCACTGGGCTAACAGACGCGCGTGTTCACTAGCGTCGGCGCCAAGGATGTACTGGTGAGCTGAGTGCTTATCCCTCATGGCCACCCTGGTGTCACCTGCTCATGGTGCTGGCTCCGTCAGCACGCTGGTGTCGGCTGGTTGCACTCTCTGCCCTTCCGGGATTGCGGCTAGGTGCTTGAGCAGCTGTCGCGCATGAAGTGTTATCGCACTCCAGAGGGCAAGCATCGCTCCAGAGATACATGATCGTCCCTACTCTGATCGTGTGGACTGTCCCCTTCCAGGCTGCGCCCGTGGACCCCAAACCTCCTACGTTTCCTAGGCCCAACGTCAACCATCATCTGGGACTAAAGCGTCTGCGCGGTCCCGCCTGACGCGTGACAGTGCCCACCTGATGCCCCAGACCATGAGTGATCGCACACGAGAGGTCTTCAGCCCCTGCCTCCGTGACTCCGCCCTCCGCGACATCGAACGGTGATGGCGGGCCTTCGGCCTGGTACACAGCGTCCGTCCGGCGTGTCAGCTGGCGCTGATCAATCACGAACTCGTATCCGTTGAATGTCGACGCGAGCACCATTAGCAGGTCCGTCGCCGTCGTCTTGGCGGCCGTGAGGGCCGACGCCGCGCTGGGCGCGCGGACCGGCACCGTCAGCACAACCTCCGGACCATCGACGACGGCCTGGATTCCGTCGGGTAGTTCGAGCGGTGGCTGGAGGTGATGATCGTTGGATGAGCGGATCACAAGCGTCACGGCGTAGCCGCGGTTCGGCCGGTGCTTCTCTGCTAGTGCGTCCGTGGCCATCCCCCATCCTGCCGACCGGACTGGGCGACTTCGACGGGGGCAGACCTCACCATCTCAGCCGAGCTTTTCAGGTCAGTTGCCGCTGAAGATTGTCCGCTCGTCGATCCCTATCGGACAGGCTGATCAACATGGTCGGGCGCGTTCTCGCCGACCGCGGAGGTGTTCGTTAGCGGTTCGCTTGTCGGACGGACGTTGCTGATGTCGATCGCTGCTGTGTCGGGTGCCTTGTGTGAGGGTGGGGGCGGTCAGTATCTCTGATGTGTTGAGGCCGCGCGGGTTGGAGGTTTGTGGTGGCTGATGATGCGCGGCGCGGGGTCATGGTGTTGACGGCAATGACTCCGGTTTTGGCAGCCGCGGTGGGGGTGGTCATCAACCTGGCGACTGACGGAAAGCACGCCTGGTGGGCGTGGGTGCTGGTGGGGGTGATGACTGCTGCGGCGGCGGTGGTCGCAGTGTGGCTGGCTCGCCGCCAGGACGCGGGGGTGGACCTGCAAACGAACCGGAACGCACGCTAAGCCAGTTTGGGCCGCCTTGTCCTTTCCGGACAGCTGATTAATTGCTCTCTCATGCTGCGGACTGCGCGGCGTGCAGCTCGCCCCCGCACTGTGCGTGCTGCGCGAGCCGGGGCGGGCCGGCTGACCCTGCCAGATGGTCGTCACCCCAGTGCATGAGGGCCAGCAGGGGGACGAGCAGCTCACGGCCCATCGGGGTGAGCCGGTAGTCAAAGCGGTCCGGGTGCTGTTGGTAGCGGATTCGGTCGAACACTCCGGCCTCGACTAGCCGGGCAAGCCGGTTGGTGAGCACGTTGCGGCCGATGCCCAGGCTCTCTTGGAACTGCTCGAAACGGCTCAGCCCAAGGAAGGCGTCCCGGACGATGAGCAGACTCCAGCGCTCGCCCACTACCTCTAGTGCGCGGGCGATGGAGCAGACCTGATCGTCATACGTTCGCAGCAGCACGTCACTCACCTACCAACCAACAGCCAGACTACAGAGTTAGTTGCGTGAAAGAACTGACCATAGTACCGTCAGTTTCGTCATGAAACTAACTCCGGTTGCGGGGGCGGTGGGGTGGTGATGGATGTTGATCGTGCTGCCGTCCGGTGGTGTTCTTGCTCACCGGCTGACCCACCACGTAAGTCCATCGCTGCGCTGTCAATCCGGCGACCGCTATGCCTCCACGCCCAGGAAAGGACAGCAATCCCATGAACACCGTGTGCAGCTATGCCTCCCGAACCCGGCAAGATCCAGCCCCAGGAGCACCCCTGAAGCGTGAGGATGGACCGACACAGGCTGCCGGCCGTGTCCGGCGCCCCAATCACTGGATCTATCTGGACCGGTGGTGGGCCAAACGGCTGGGGGTGACCAGGACGGCAGGCGTATACCGGATCCGCAGCCGCGATCTGGTTCGCAGACTTTCCCAGGAAACACTGGCAGTGGACGCCTCCGGAACGGTGCTCGCATGGAATGGGACTGGCACCCAGCTCACTGACCTGCACCCCGCCGCCAGCGGATGACCAACCGCCCGCACCGGAGACCGAATAGGGGGTTAGGGAACAACGGAACGAAAAGCGGGTGATCCACGACTACGCCCAAGACCCCACCGCCGCACTGCGCGAGATTGTTGCCCGTGCGCTTGAGGCGCTTCAGGACACGGATACCGCCTGACCGCGCGCCTGTTGCCGTCATCGGTGTACGGATAGGGATCCTTAGCGGACAGGATGATCAACTGAGATCGGCGGCCTGAACGGGCGCAAATAATGTTCGTTAGCCGTTCCCTTGACGGACACCGCCGGCGAAGCAGCCCCACCGACGCCCTCTGATTCGTGGTCGTGCTGGTTTGGGGAGCTTGCGCGATGCGATGTTGGCGGTGAAGATCGTCTTCCAGGCCTCTTGATTGGGCGTGACGGGTGCGGGCAGCTGCGCGGTAGCCAGTCGCGTTGGGTGCTGTCGGGCTCGCGGCCGGGGCAGCCGGCGGCGGGATGTGGTGGTTGACGCATCTGCGCGGCTGGCAGTCATCAGCGGACGTCATTGCCGTTGTGTTCGGGGTGGTCGCGGCGGTTATCGCGTTGGGCGTTGCATGGGCCCAGTCTTGGGCCAGCGCTGAGCAGGCTCGGGGCTCACGCGCCGGCAACTGGCTGCTCAGTTCCCTTCGGGTGCCGGTCGGTCCGATCAGTGAGATCGATCCCCCCTGATCGGGGTGGACAGGGCGGCGCAACAGGTGCTGCCGGGCGGTGCAATTCCGGCCTACGTCGAGCGCGCGATCGACGTGGACCTGCGCGGTGCGCTCGAGGCGGCGGTGTGCGGCGAGGGTCCGTGGCTGGTGGTGGTCAGCGGCCCGTCGAAGGTCGGCAAGTCCCGCACCCTGTTCGAGGCCCTGCGCAGGGTCAGTGGCGGGCTGGGGAGGCCGTTGCGGGTGGTGGCCCCGGTTGATACCGAGGCGGTGCGCGCGCTAGTGAGTTCCGGTCAATCTTCGCGGCGGGATAAGACGCCGACGGTGTTGTGGCTGGATGATCTGGAACCTTTCCTGAACCAGGGTCTGAGCTTCCAGATGCTCAGCCAGTGGCATGCCGGCGGCCTGCATCGGGTCGTCGCGGCCACCTATGGGGGGAAAGGC
>JALZCO010000348.1 GCA_030863015.1 Actinomycetota bacterium | reverse complement strand
CCCCCGCGGTGACCACGCCGAGATTGGGCACGAGCGTAGTGAAAGGGTAGTCCGCGATTTTTGGACGGGCCGCCGAAAGCACCGAAACCAGGGAGGACTTACCCGCTGAGGGGAACCCGATGAGCCCGACATCGGCGACCGACTTCAGCTCCAGCACCAGATCCCGAGCCTCGCCTGGCTCGCCGAGTAGGGCGAAACCCGGCGCCTTGCGGTTCCTGGAGGCCAACGCTGCGTTACCCAGCCCGCCGGATCCGCCTGCTGCCGCGATGAAACGGGTTCCGGCACCCACCAGGTCGGCTAGCACCTCGCCCTCGGAGTCGATCACCACCGTGCCGTCCGGTACCCGCAATATGAGGTCATCCCCGACCGCGCCGTTTCGGTTGCCGCCCTGTCCTTGCTTGCCATCCGATGCCCTCGCGTGGGAGCGGTAGTGGAAGTCGAGCAGCGTGTGCACCCCGGGATCCACCATCAGCACCACATCACCGCCGCGCCCACCGTTGCCTCCATCGGGGCCACCCAGCGGCTTGAACTTCTCCCTGTGCACCGAGGCACAGCCATGGCCGCCGTTACCCGCGGCGACATGAATCACCGCACGGTCCACGAAGCGGGACACCCCTGCTCCTCCCTTGATACTGCGACGCGACGAGGGGCGGGCCGGTCGTCTTCGCCGGTCCGCCCCTCGTGGGGTTGCGCGCTGTGGGGGCCGGGCTCAGGCCTCAGCCGGGACGATGTTGACCATCTTGCGCCCACGCTTGGTGCTGAACTGCACCGCTCCCGCCGCGAGTGCGAACAGGGTGTCGTCGCCGCCACGGCCGACGTGCACACCCGGGTGGAACTTGGTGCCACGCTGACGGATGAGGATCTCCCCTGCGTTCACCATCTGGCCACCGAACCGCTTCACGCCGAGCCGCTGGGCGTTGGAGTCACGACCGTTCCGGGAGCTGGAAGCGCCCTTTTTGTGTGCCATCGGTACTCACAACCTCCCAAGGTCACTGTGCTTGAAGGCCACCGTGCTTCAGGGTCACCGCGAAATGCCGGTGACCTCGACGCGGGTCAGTTGCTGGCGGTGACCCTGACGCTTGTGGTAGCCGGTCTTGTTCTTGAACTTGTGGATCCGGATCTTGGGGCCTTTGGCCTGTGCGACAACCCTGCCAATGACTGAGACCGCGCCAAGGGCAGTGGCGTCACTGGTCACCTCGGAGCCGTCCACGAGTAACACGGCGGGAAAGCTGACCTCGGTGCCGGGCTCGCCCTCGAGCTTTTCCACCTCGACGACGTCCCCGACGGCCACTTTGTATTGCTTGCCGCCAGTCTTCACGATCGCGTACATCGGGTGGGAACTCCTGCTGTTTCGACTGATTGGACGAGAATTGGCTGAGCTGTGTCGACTGACGCTGATCATTACAGACGCTGGTGCACGATAAGCGAACAGACCTAAGCCCGCCGATCAGGCGGGCCGCACAACGAGGGTACGGCCCACTGTCTGGCACGGTCAAACCGGGGTGCTCACCTCACGTGCATTATTGCCAAGCGCAGGGACGGCCGAGTCGACATCGTCCGGAAGCTCCGGAGCGGGTGGTCCGGCAGGTCGCGAGGCGGCGCGGCGGCGGCGCGTCACGGTGCGCGTCGGGAGCTGCGCAGGTCTCTCCGGAGCATCGGTCGCTAAAGTAGCCGTCACCGGGCTGCTCTCGGCGGCAGCCCCTGATGCAACCTCCGACGTGGCGCCCGAAGCGGATTCTGATGAATCCTCTGGTGCCGGCAGTGGCGCGATCTCAACAGCGGGCATGGCCTCGGTACTCGGCTGTTCCGATGTCCCCTGCTCCGATGGTCCCTGCTCCGATGTCCCAGGGTCGCCATCCGTGCCACGTCCACGGGACCGCGCGCGACGCCCGTTCCCACCACCGGAGTCTTTGGTGCCCGATGGGACAGCAGCCGGCTGGCTTCGGACGCTCAGCGGCTCCACGGACACCATCACGCCCCGGCCCTTACAAGCCTCACAGGTGGTGGAATACGCCTCCAACAATCCGGTGCCGACCTTCTTTCTGGTCATCTGGACCAGGCCCAGCGACGTGACCTCGGCCACCTGGTGACGGGTGCGATCCCGGCCCAGGCATTCGGTCAGTCGACGCAGCACGAGGTCCCGGTTCGACTCGAGCACCATGTCGATGAAGTCGATCACGATGATGCCACCGATGTCCCGCAGCCTGAGCTGGCGGATGATCTCCTCGGCGGCTTCGAGGTTGTTACGGGTGACGGTCTCCTCGAGATTGCCGCCGGAGCCGGTGAACTTGCCGGTGTTGACATCTATCACCGTCATCGCCTCGGTACGGTCGATGATCAGGTAGCCACCGGAGGGTAGCCACACCTTGCGGTCCAGCGCTTTGGTGATCTGCTCGTCGATCCGGAACTCAGCGAACACGTCGCCGGCACTGGTATGCCGGCGCACCCTGCTCATCAAGTCCGGGGCCACATGTTTGACGTAGCCCTCCACGGTTTCCCAGGCGTTGTCACCCTGAACCACCAATTCGCCAAAGTCCTCGGTGAACAAGTCCCGGACTACCTTGACCAGCAGGTCGGGTTCCTCGTACAGCAACTCCGGTGCTTTGACCTTGTTCGCGGAACTGCCTGAACTGCCGGAAATGGTCTCGGAGACACCGGAGCGGTTCTGGATGACCTCCCACTGGGCCTGCAAGCGGCGGACGTCGCGAGCTAGTTCCTCCTCGCTGACGCCTTCCGAGGCCGTCCGAATGATCACGCCGGCGTCCTCGGGGACGATCCGCTTGAGCACCTCCTTGAGGCGCTTGCGCTCGGTATCCGGCAGCTTGCGGCTGATGCCGGTAGCCCGACCACCAGGAACGTACACCAGGAAACGGCCAGGCAAGCTCACCTGAGTGGTCAGCCGGGCGCCCTTATGCCCCACCGGCTCCTTCGTCACCTGCACGAGAACGCTGTCGCCGCTGGAGAGGGCTTGTTCGATGCGGCGCGCCTTGCCTTCGAGCCCGGCGGCGTCCCAGTCCACCTCGCCGGCGTAGAGCACCGCATTGCGGCCCCGTCCGATGTCCACGAACGCGGCCTCCATCGAGGGCAGCACGTTCTGCACCCTGCCGAGGTAGACGTTGCCGACGAGTGATCCAGAGCCTGACGCAGTGACGAAGTGCTCCACGAGGACGTTATCCTCGAGCACCCCGATCTCGGTGCGCTCGTGGTTCTCCCGGACGATCATGGTGCGCTCGACAGCCTCGCGCCGGGTGAGGAACTCCGCTTCGGACAGGATCGGAGCCCGCCGCCTGCCGGCCTCCCGGCCGTCCCGTCGACGCTGCCTCTTAGCCTCTAAACGAGTGGAGCCGCGGATGGCCTGCACCTCATCCTCGGCCGGCCGGTCCGTGATCTCCCGGACATGGACGACGGTGTCTGGCGGGTCGTCCTCGCGGACGTCGAGTTCCTCGTCGCCAACATCTCGACGGCGTCTGCGGCGGCGGCGGCGCCGGACCTCGCCCTCGGCAGGCTCCTCAACCGCGCGATCATCGGTCTGCTGATCCGAGGATTCGCCACCGTCTTGGTCACCGGTGTCGTCTTGGCCACCGTCGTCTTGGTCGACCGCCCCGTCCTCGGTGTCCTCACCGGTCTTTCCCCGGCCACGACCGCGCC
>JALZCO010000469.1 GCA_030863015.1 Actinomycetota bacterium | reverse complement strand
CGGCAGGTCCAGGCCATTGTGGACGCCGTCGAGGAGAAGATGGCCGCCGCCGGGACCAAGCCGGTGCGCCGCGAGGGGACCCGCGAAGGGCGCTGGGTGCTGCTGGACTTCGTGGACGTCGTCGTGCACGTGCAACATGTCGAGGAGCGCTCCTTCTACGGCCTTGAGCGGCTGTGGAAGGACTGTCCGACGATCCCGTTCGAAGCCGATCCTCCAGCCGGACCCAATCAGGCGGACGAGTTGGTGTGACCCTGACAAGGCTTGTGCTCTGGCGGCACGGCGAAACTGACTACAACGCGGCGCTGCGGATGCAGGGCCAACTTGACTCCCAGCTCACTGCTACCGGGCTCGGCCAAGCTCGCCGGGCGGCCCGGCCGCTCGCAGAGCTGAAACCGGACGTGTTGGTGACCTCGGATCTATCCCGGGCCGGGGACACCGCGGCTGTACTCGCCGCCGAGATCGGGATGCCGCTTCGGGTGGACAAGCGGCTGCGGGAGACCAACCTCGGGACGTGGCAGGGCTTGACCCATGCCGAGGTGGAGGCGCGTTGTCCGGGCTGCATCCAGACCTGGCGGGGCAATCCGGAATGGGCCCCGCCAGGTGGTGAGACCCGGGTAGAGGTGGCCGGGCGGGCCGCGCACGTGGTCTCCGAGCTCGACGCGGACGGCCACGGCAGCGCGGTGCTCTGTACCCACGGCGGGTTGATCGCTGGCCTGACCCCACTGCTACTCGGCCTGCCGGTGTCAGGCTGGTCCGTGTTCGGGGGGATCAGCAACTGTCATTGGACGGTGCTTCTGCGCCGCGGTTCGGGTTGGCGGCTGTTTTCGTACAACACCGCCGCGCCGGTCTAAGTGCCCTTCAGGCGCCCGAACAGGTAGCTCCACTGCTGGACCGCTGATGGACCCTACGCTGATGATCGTGCCCGTTGCCGTCGTCACCGACTCAACCGCTTATCTGCCGGACGGGCTCGCGGAGCGCCATGGTATCCGCCAGGTTCCGCTGCACGTCATGGTTAACGGCCGCCACCAGTTGGATGGCCTACAGCTCGGGCCGACCGAGTTGGTGGAAGCCTTGGCGCGACGGGCCACGGTGAGCACTTCTCGCCCGACACCGGGGGAGTTCGAGGCGGTGTACAGGGAGGCTTTCCGGGCCGGTGCCGACGCCGTCGTGTCGGTGCATCTGTCCCGCGCATTGTCCGGCACCTGGGAGTCTGCCCGGCTGGCCGCCGAGCAGATCGGCGCGAATCGAGTCCGGGTGGTCGACTCGCGCTCTGCTGGGATGGGCTTGGGGTTCGCTGCCCTCGCTGCGGCCGCCGTCGCCGCGACCGGTGCCGATCAGGGCACCGTGTACGACGCTGCTGAGCGGATCAGCGCTCGCACCCGGACCTTCTTCTTCGTGAACAGCCTGGAATACCTGCGCCGTGGAGGCAGGATCAGCCAGGCGGCCGCGCTGCTGGGCAGCGCGTTGGCGGTCAAGCCGCTGCTGCACGTCGACTCGGGACGCGTTGTCCCGCTGGAGAAGCTTCGCACCGCCAGCCGTGCACGGGCCCGGCTGGTCGAGCTGGCGGTGCAGGCAGCTGGTTCAGAGCCGTTGGACCTCGCGGTGCATCACCTTGGTGCCGCCGACCGCGCGACGGACCTGGTCGAGCAACTGCGTGCGCGGCTGCCGGCACTGGCGGAATGCCTGATCTCTGAGGTTGGGGCGGCGATCGGTGCGCATGCCGGGCCGGGAATGCTCGGAGTGGTGGTCCTGCCCGGCGGCTTGAAGGCACAGCTCTTCGATGGTTGACACCGACTTGTCCCCAGCCGACCTGTTGTCCACAGCTCACCGCCGCAGCTAGTGAGGCGAGCAGGGTGGCCGTCCTAGCGTCGCCCCGTGGCTTCGTTTTCCAGCTTCCCGTCCGCCGACGCCAGCGGCCCGCAGGACGCCCGAACGCGGCTCATGGCGCTGGGTGCGCCCGCCGAGCCCGATGACGAGAAAGCGCCCGAGACGGTTGCTGCCGATGGGTTGTCCCAGACCCACCTGAGTGACCGGATCAACTCACCTGCCACATCCCGAGCAGGTCGGCTGGTCCGGCGCTGGGTGCCGGATCCGCTGCGGGACGCCCGGTGGGAACCAGGACGACCCGGTGCGCTCGCCCTGTCGCTGGTCGCGGCACTGGCGGCGGTGATCGCCGCGGTCGGGGTATGGCGGGAACGCCCAGTGGCCGAGCCGACGCCGGCCCTGCCGCTAATCACCGCTGATACGGCGCCGGGCCTGTCAGCGCCACCACCGCCTGCTGCGCCTGAGGTGGTGGTCAGTGTGGCGGGTCGGGTGGCTCGGCCCGGACTGATCCGGCTACCCGACGGCACCCGGGTAGCTGACGCGCTAGTCGCGGCAGGTGGCCCGCTGCCGGGCACCGATCTGATGGGCTTGAACATCGCTCGACGGCTTTCCGACGGCGAGCATCTCCTGATCGGTGTGGCGCCGCCACCTGGACAGCCCACGGACGGCGCCGGGCCGAGTACGCCCTCTGATGCGTCCCGGAAGGTCGACCTCAACACGGCGACGTTGGAGCAGCTCGACGTGCTGCCCGTGGTCGGCACTGCCCAGCACATCCTTGACTGGCGGGCCGCGCACGGCCGTTTTACCTCGGTGGATCAGCTCCGCGAGGTGAGCGGGATCGGGCAGGCGCGGTTGGCCCGGCTTAAGGATCTGGTGCGGGTGTGACCACCGACGCACTTCTTCCCGCGGAGGCGGCGTGAGGATCGCCGACGCACCTCTTGGCACAGCGCACCATGACCTGCGTCTCGTGCCCGCCGCGCTTACCGGCTGGGCCGTGGTGCTCGCCGGGCTACACCTCGGGTCGGTGGTCGCGGCTGCATTGGGTGCGGGGGCCCTGCTGGCTGCCGGTGCCGTGCTGCGTGGCCGGTCGGCCGCGGTACTGGCAGTCGGCGGGGCGGCCGCATCACTGGCACTCGTGGTGGGCGTGCAGGCGTGGCAGGTGGAGCACCATCCGGTGCGGGCCGGGGCGGAACGCGGCCTGGCAGCGACACTATCGGTGCAGTTGCGTGATGACCCACACGCCGTCAACTCGTCGGGTTACGGCGGTCGGCGACCGCAGCCGCAGCGGGTCGTCATACGCGCCGACCTTGAGGCCGCGGAGCTGGCCGGGCGGCAATGGCGGACTGGCGGTCGGGTGGTGCTACTAGCCCCGGCACAGGGCTGGACCGGCTTGCTGCCTGGCCAGCGAGTGCGAGCCACCGGGCTGCTCACCGTACCCAACCGGTCCGACCTGACGGTTGCCGTGCTGCAGGTGCGAGGTCAGCCGGTGGTGCTGGCGGCACCCACCACAGTGCAACGGATTGCCGAGCGGCTGCGGTCCGCGCTGCGGGTGGCGGCCGGAGTCCTCGATCCGGAACCGGCCGGGCTGTTGCCCGCTCTGGTGGTCGGGGACACGTCAACGATGGTGTCCACAGTCGAAGACGAATTCCGCGCCGCCGGTCTGGCGCATCTGACTGCCGTCTCCGGTGCCAACGTGGCGATCTTGTGTGGGGCCGTTTTGGGCTTGGCCCGGCTTGCCCGCGCCGGACCGCGGACCGCGGCCATCCTCGCCGGGCTGGTCCTGGTCGGCTTCGTGGTGCTGTGCCGGCCCTCGCCGAGTGTGCTGCGTGCCGCTGCGATGGGCGCCGTCACCTTGGTGGCCCTGGTGCTCGGCCGCCGCCGCTCGGCGGTTCCCGCGTTGTGCGCCGCGGTGCTCATCTTGCTACTGGTCGATCCGGCGTTAGGGGGCGACCCAGGGTTCGCGCTATCCGTTCTGGCCACCGGTGCGCTGGTGCTGCTTGCGCCTGGCTGGGCGGCCGGGCTGCGCCGTCACGGGGTGCCGCCGGGATCGCCGAGGCGCTCGCGGTGCCCGCCGCCGCCCACATCGTTACCGCGCCGGTGGTGGCGGGGCTATCCGGACAGGTGAGCCTGGTGGCAGTGCTGGCCAACCTGCTGGCCGCCCCGGCCGTCGCACCGGCGACCGTGCTCGGCGTGCTCGCCGCGGTGCTGGGACCGTTGCTCCCCGGCGCCGCGGCCGTCGCAGTGCATGTGGCAGGTCCGGCAGTGGGTTGGCTGGTGGGTGTGGGCCACCATGGAGCCGCTGTCCCCGACGGGGTGATGCAGTGGCCAGCAGGTGCCTCCGGTGCGCTGCTGTTGGCGTTGCTCGTTGGTGCGGCGTTGTTCGCGATGCGGGCACATCGGCTGCGGGCGCTTGTGGCGGCCGGATTGGTCGGCGCCCTGCTTGTGCTGGTGCCGACGCGGTATGCGTCACCGGGCTGGCCGGCGACCGGCTGGATGGTGGCGGCATGCGACGTCGGCCAGGGCGACGCGGTGGTGCTGGCCACCGCAGAGCCGGATCGGGCGGTCCTCGTGGATACCGGAGCCGACCCGCAACCGGTGTCGGCTTGCCTGGACCGCCTAGGGATCCGGCGGCTCGCCCTGATTGTGATCAGCCACCTACACGCTGATCACGTCGGTGGGCTGATCGGCGCGTTGCGGGGGCGGACCGTCAGCGCGGTCGCGCTCGGCCCTGGACGTAGCCCGCCGTGGGCGTTCGCCGAGGTGTTGCGGACCGCTGCGGTGGCTCACGTGCCGGTCGTCGCGGTGGCTGCCGGACAGCGCTGTCCTGGCCCGGTCTGGTGCTCGACGTGCTAGCTCCGCTGCGTGCCTCGCCGGTGGTGGGGGACCACGATGCTGAGGTCGATGGCACCGTGGTGAACAACGCCTCGGTCGTCTTGAAGGCGACCACTCCTGCTGGGCGGGTGTTGCTGACCGGAGACGTGGAGCTCGATGCTCAGGCGGACCTACTGGCCGCCAGGGCTGATCTGCGGGCCGACGTGCTCAAGGTCCCGCACCACGGCTCCCGCTATGCCGCTAAGGAGTTCTTCGCAGCGGTGGCACCGCGAGTTGCCATCGTGAGTGTGGGAGCACACAACCGTTACGGTCATCCGAGCCAGCACGTACTCGATGCGCTAGCCCGCACGGGATCTCAAGTGGTGCGGACCGACTTGAACGGCGATGTCTTAGTAGCTGCGGGTGGGACTGGTCTTGAGGTGGTAATGCGTGGAGGGGCGCAACGGTGAAGGGGTCTGGCGCACGCGGCGTTACCGTCCTTTAGGTATTTGGCCAATGCCGCGCCATCAACCTTGGAGGGCTGCGCGAACGGCCTTGGTGTTCGGCGGCACGGTGGCTCGCGGTCCCACGTGGTCCTGCACCGCTTCCAAGGTCTTGAGCCCATCACCGGTAATGAGCAGGACGGTTTCGGCGTCGGGGTCCAGACACCCGTTTTCGATCAGTTTCTGCGTACAGGCCACCGTCACACCCCCGGCGGTTTCAGCGAAAATACCCTCGGTACGGGCCAGCAACCGGATGCCCTCGACCACCTCTGTGTCGGTGACGTCCTCGATCGCGCCACTGGTACGGCGGACGACATCGAGTGCGTAGGGACCATCGGCGGGTGCGCCGATCGCCAACGAGCGGGCGATGGTGTTTGGTCGGACCGGCGCGACCACATCGTGGCCAGCCTTGAACGCTGCGGAAACCGGCGAACAGCCAGTGGCCTGGGCTCCGAATACCCGATAACGCTTCGCATCGACCAGGCCCAGCTCGATGAATTCATGAAAGCCCTTGTCCACTTTGGTCAGCTGCGAACCGGATGCGATCGGCACCACGATCTGATCAGGCAGCCGCCAGCCAAGCTGCTCGGCGACTTCGTAACCCAGTGTCTTGGAACCTTCTGCGTAGTAGGGGCGGACGTTGACGTTGACGAAGGCCCAGTCCTCGTGTTCGGCGGCCAGTTCGGTGGCCAGCCGGTTGACGTCGTCGTAGGTGCCGTCCACTGCGATCAGCGCACCGTCGTAGACCGCGGTGGTGAGTACCTTGGCTCGTTCCAGGGAGGAAGGGATGAGCACCACCGACTCCCACCCGGCCCGAGCGGCCGCAGCGGCTACCGCGTTGGCCAAGTTGCCGGTCGAGGGGCAGGCCAGCACATGAAAGTTCAGCTGTCGAGCAGCGGCCAGCGCCACCGCCACCACTCGGTCCTTAAAGGAATGCGTCGGGTTACCGGTGTCGTCCTTAACCCACAGCCGGCGGATTCCCAGCGCGGCGGCGAGCCGGTCGGCGCGGATCAGCCGGGTCAGGCCGGGTTGGGTGTTCGGATATTCGTCAACGTCGTTAGGTACTGGCAGCAGACCGCGGTAGCGCCAGATCGACAGAGGCCCGGATTCGATTTCCTTGTGGGTGACCGAGCCGAAGTCATAATCAACTTCCAGCGGACCGAAACACTCAGCACAGGCGAACTCTGCCGCCAGCGGCGTGGTGGATCCACATTCTCTGCACACCAGCTGGCGTGCAGAGCCAAGGTCCAGGGCAGTCCGGGTCTCTAGCGTGCCAGTCATCGCGAGGTCTCTCCTCATCTCTCCCGCACGGCGGGCCGGATTTGGCACCGTGATCGCAAGCGGCCTCGCGGTATGAAGACATGCGCGTCAGCTAGCGTCGGTTGCCGGGGCTTCATCGGGCCGATCCCTCTGCCCCTCTGGATGAGCGGTATTCGGTTGTGGTCTTCACCGTAACGTCAGTCGGTACTGGGCGCCCAGCCCAGTCCACCATGCGGGAGCTCGGATCGGATCATGCTTCGGTGAAAGGATAGGCGCCGTGACCCCCTCGACGATGACGTCCGCACCGCTGCACCTGGTCCTCGGGGAGGAAGAACTGCTGGTGGAGCGGGCTGTCCAGGCGGCAGTGGATGCCGCGCGGCGGGCTGATCCAGAGGTCGAAGTGCGCCGGGTGCGCACCACTGACCTGGTTTCCGGTGAGCTTGCTGAGTTGGTCAGCCCATCGCTGTTCGCCCAAGGGCGAATCGTCGTGCTGCTCGCTGCTCATGAGGCGGGCAAGGACATCGCCGATGCGGTCCTGAGCTACCTGCGCAACCCATCCGAGGGCATCGTCCTCGTCGTCGCGCACGCAGGTGGTGGACGCGGCAAAGCGCTGGCTGACGGGCTGCGCGCGGCGGGTGCCGCGGTCAGCGAATGTCCCCGGATCACTCGCTTCGAGGATCGGGCTGCGTTCGTGCGCGATGAGGTCCACCGGGCCGGAGGCCGGATCAGCACTGGCGCCGTCACTGCCCTGCTTGACGCCGTCGGTTCCGACCTTCGCGAACTCGCCTCTGCCTCGGCCCAGCTGACCACCGACTCCGGCGGCTCGGTCGACGAGGTCGCGGTGCGTCGGTACCACCGCGGTCGCGCTGAGGTCACCGGTTTCTCGGTTGCGGAGAAGGCGATGACCGGGGACCGCGCCGGGGCCCTGGAGATGTTGCGCTGGGCAATGCAACTGGGCGTGCCGCACGTGCTGGTCGCTGACGCACTCGCCGATGCCGTGCGTACGGTCGCCCGGGTGAGCGCCGCCGGCCGTGGCGACCCCTACCGCCTGGCCAGCACGCTGGGCATGCCTCCGTGGAAGGTCAAGAAGGCGATGGCTCAGTCCCGCGGCTGGGAGCGCGACGGGCTGGCCCAGGCGATGCAGCTGGTGGCTGCGGTCAACGCCGACGTCAAGGGCATAGCCGCGGACGCCGAGTACGCGCTGGAACGCGCAGTGCTGGCGCTGTGCGCCGCCCGGCGCCGCTAGCCCTGCTGCGCTGTTACAGCTGACCGGCTCGCTTGGCCATCGCGGATTTGCGGTTCGCCGCCTGATTGCGGTGAATCACGCCCTTGCTCACGGCCTTGTCCAGCTGACGGCTGGCAGTCTGCAGCTCACCCAGCGCCCGGTCCTTCTCGCCAGCGGCGGCGGCTTCGCGAAACCGGCGGACCGCAGTCTTAAGCGACGACCTGATGGACTTGTTGCGCAGTCGCGCGTTCTCGTTGGTCCGGATCCGCTTCAGCTGCGACTTGATGTTGGCCACGCGTCTACCTTCGATCTCGCCTTCGGGAGGGGGTGCCTTGGCGCGGCACGGTGTACAAGCCTAGCAGTGGGTATGACCACGCCGAGGGAAACCCCGGACAAGCCGGTAGGACCGGGCATGGAGGTGTTGGGTCATGGAGGTGTTGGGCAGCCGTATCCTGCTCCACCCGCGAGATCGCGAACGTTCGACGGCGTTCTACCGCGACGTGCTTCGGCTCGCCGTCCACCGCGAGTTCCCCGGCGGAACGGTGTTCGTCCTCGGCGGGGGCTTCCTCGAGGTGTCAGGGGAGTCTGCTGCGGACCCGAGCGTGGCTACCGCGGTATGGCTGCAAGTCCGGGACCTGGCGACGACGGCTGCCGAGCTGATCCAGCGGGGCGTTGCGGTGCTCCGGGAACCGCGTCGTGAACCGTGGGGGCTCGACGAAATGTGGATAACCGACCCCGACGGGCTGCGGCTGGTAATCGTCGAGGTGCCTGCTGACCACCCGCTGCGTGTTGACCAGCGGTCAGCGAGTGCACAGAGTTGATGCTGCGACCCTGACGAGCAGGTTAAAAGATCCGGTAGGGCAGGAACTTCCCGTCGAGTATCAGCCGCACCCGGTCACCTTTGGGGTCTTCGCGGCGTTCGAGCGACAGCTCGAAGTCGATGGCGCTCATGATGCCGTCCCCGAACTCCTCGCGGATCAGCTCGGCCAGCGTGCTGCCGTACACCTGCACCATCTCCTGCAGCCGGTAGACCACGGGTTCGGTGGTGTCGACCATGGCCGCACCGCGCACGGGTGGTAACTGCAGCGCCGTGACGACCTCGTCGTCCAGTTGAAGCAGGCGCCCTACAGCGCGGGCCTGCTCGGCGTCCAGTGGCTGCTGGCCCAGGACCGCCGACGTGCTCCACACCAGCGACCGGTCCAGAGTCTCCGCCATGGTCGTCCACGCCACCTCGAGGCGGTGCTTGGCGGCCAGTGCGGCGGCCGCGGCTTCCCGGCGTCCGAGCGTGGGCAGCGGAACGATCGTCACGGTAATCTCCTCCCGGTTGGTTCTCTTACGATCATTCCGGTCGATCTGGTCGGCGTCACGCTGCCCATAGCGAACAGCGGAAGTCAGGTTCAGAGCGAACAGCGCATCAGGGCCGCACAGCGAGCAGTTGCACCTTGGGTTCGTTGCGCTGTCGCGGACGGACGTCGACGTGCACGTCGACCAGCCCCGCGCGGCGAGCCTCGTCGCCCAGCGCTGCCGGCTCGACGTCGAAGACGTGCCTGTGCACGGTGATGACTAACCGCCCGCCTGGCCGCAGTACCCGCGCCAGCTCGGCAAATCCGGCCGGGCGATCCCACAACATGATGTTGTTGACCGAGATCGCGGCGTCCACCGATGCGCTCTCGCAGCCGGTGCGCTCCGCGGTACCGTCGACCAATGTGACCACGCCTTCGGCGACCAACGAGGCACATCGGGCGGCGGCCATCTCACGCATCACCGCAGAGGGATCGACGCCGATCACCTGCCCGCCCGGGCTGACCTCTTCGGCCGCCAACCGCAGACCCAAACCAGGCCCGGGTCCGACCGCCAGCACCCGATGTCCTGGTCCCAGCCCGGCGTGCTCCACTGCCCAGCGCTCCTGCTCCCCGTTGCCCAGCGCCATCAGCGCGCCGCCGAGCCGGCCGAGCACGCCGCGGGGATGTCCGAATCCTGCGTCGAGCAGCCGTGTCAGCACGTCATTCATGGCACCCAGCTCACCACCGTGATCGCGCTTCGGCATCCGGGACTTCCCCAAGAGTGGTCCGCCGACGGCCATATCGCAGTGCATTCGCCGTGACGTGGGACCATGGAGTGATCCCCTAACCATTGAGGACTGCTGAGTGCCCACGTTTGCCGACAAGACGTTCACCCCTCCTGAGCTGATCCGCAACTTCTGCGTCATCGCGCACATCGACCACGGCAAGTCCACCCTGGCCGACCGCATGCTGCAGCTCACCGGCGTGCTCGACGCGCGGAGTTACCGTGCGCAGTACCTGGACCGGATGGACATCGAGCGTGAACGCGGTATCACCATCAAGGCGCAGAACGTCCGGTTACCCTGGCGCGTCGATGGTGTAGATCATGTGTTGCATCTGATCGACACTCCCGGACACGTCGACTTCACTTACGAGGTGTCCCGCGCATTGGAGGCCTGCGAGGGCGCGGTGTTGCTGGTGGACGCCGCGCAGGGCATCGAGGCCCAGACGTTGGCGAACCTGTATCTGGCGCTGGAGAAGGATCTGCGGATCATCCCGGTGCTCAATAAGATCGACCTCCCGGCGGCCGAGCCGGACCGTTACGCCGCGGAGCTGGCGCACGTCATCGGCTGCCAGCCGGATGAGGTGCTGCGGGTCAGCGCGAAGACAGGGCACGGTGTGCGTGAGTTGCTCGACGTGGTGGTCGAGCAGGTTCCGGCTCCGGTAGGTGACAGCGCCGCGCCTCCCCGGGCCATGATCTTCGACTCGGTGTATGACTCGTATCGGGGCGTGGTGACCTACATCCGGGTGGTGGACGGGCGGATCATCCCGCGGGACCGGATTCGGATGATGTCCACCAATGCCACCCATGAGCTGCTCGAGGTCGGCATCATCTCGCCTGATCAGAAGCCTTGTGACGGGCTTGGCGTTGGCGAGGTCGGCTACCTCATGACCGGGGTGAAAGACGTCCGGCAGTCCAGGGTGGGGGATACGGTCACCAGCGAGCGCCACGGCGCCAGGGTGGCGCTGCCCGGCTACCGCACCCCCAAACCGATGGTGTTCGCCGGGCTGTACCCGATGGACGGCTCGGACTACCCGGAGCTGCGTGACGCCCTGGACAAGCTGCGGCTCAACGATGCCGCTCTGAGCTATCAGCCAGAGACCTCAGCTGCGCTCGGTTTCGGATTCCGCTGCGGGTTTCTCGGCCTGCTGCACCTGGAAATCACCCGGGACCGGTTGGAGCGCGAGTTCGGCCTCGACCTCCTCTCCACCGCGCCCAACGTGGTCTACCGGGTGGTCCGTGACGATGGCACCGAGCAGACCGTCACCAATCCTGCGGACTGGCCCGACGGCAAGGTCGCCGAGGTGTACGAGCCGGTGGTGCGCTGCACCCTGATTGCGCCCTCGGAGTTCGTCGGCACCATCATGGAACTCTGCCAGGGTCGCCGCGGCGCCCTGCTGGGAATGGACTACCTGTCGGAGTCGCGGGTGGAATTGCGCTACACCCTGCCGATGGCCGAGATCGTGTTCGACTTCTTCGACGCGCTGAAGTCCCGCACCCGCGGGTACGCCTCAATGGATTACGAGGAGGCCGGCGAGCAGGCCGCCGATCTGGTGAAAGTGGATATCCTGTTGCAGGGGGAGCCGGTGGACGCGTTCTCCGCGATCGTGCACCGCGAGGCCGCCTACAGCTACGGCACCTCCATGGCGACCAGGCTGCGCGAGCTCATTCCGCGCCAGCAGTTCGAGGTGCCGATCCAAGCCGCGATCGGTTCCCGGATCATCGCTCGGGAGACTATCCGAGCCATCCGCAAGGACGTGCTGGCCAAGTGCTACGGCGGGGACATCACCCGCAAGCGCAAACTGCTAGAGCGGCAAAAGGAGGGCAAGAAGCGCATGAAGACCATCGGCCGGGTCGAAGTCCCCCAAGAAGCCTTCGTCGCGGCCCTCTCCACCGACGGCCGCAAGTAACCCATTCTGGGAACAGAACGCAGTTGTCGCGCAGCCGTGGCTGCGATCTGGGGACACAATGCAGTCATTGGGGGCCGGTCAGCGGGTAAAGACGATCTTGCCGGCGGTGTCGCCGTTGAGCATCGCTGTGAAACCGTGCTTGGCGTCGGACATGGGTAGTACTGCGCCGATGTGCGGGTGCACGCCGGAGATGTCCAGGAAGGACAGTAGGTCGCGCAGTTCGTCGCGGGTGCCCATGGTGGAGCCCACTACCCGCAGCTGCAGGAAGAACACCCGGGTCAACTCGGCGCGGTCGGCGTCCCCGCTGGTGGCTCCGGAGCAGACGATGATGCCGCCTGGCTTGAGCGATTTCGCCGAATGAGACCAGGTGGCCTTGCCGACGGTCTCGAACACCGCATCGACTCGCTCGGGCAACCGGGCCCCGGACTCGAACGTCTGGTGCGCACCCAGCGAGCGGGCCAGCTCGCGCTTGTCCTCGGTGCGCCCGGTTGCCCACACTCGCATCCCGGTGGCGCGGCCGAACTGCACCAGGGCCGTGGATACCCCGCCCGAGGCGCCCTGCACGAGCATGGTCTGCCCGGGCCGCAGCCCGGACTTCACGAATAGCATCCGGTAGGCGGTCAGCCAAGCGGTGCCCAGGCAGGCGGCCTCGGGGAAGGTCAGCGATACCGGCTTGGGCAGCACGTTACGGGCCGGTACGACGACGACGTCGGCGAAGCTGCCCTGCAGTTGCTCGGTGAGGAGCTTGCGGCCGGGATCGAGGGTCTCGTCGCCCACCCAGCCTGGGCTGGGGATGACGGAGTGCAGCACCACCTCGGACCCGTCGGGCAGCACACCGGCACCGTCGCAGCCCAGGATCATCGGATACTGCTCGGATTTGATGCCCACTCCGCGCAGCGTCCACAGATCGTGCATGTTCAGGCTGGCTGCTCGCACGGTGACCGCCACGTGGCCGTCGGGCACTTCAGGGTCGGGGCGGTCTCCGATGCGCAGTGCAGCCAGTGGGTCTTCACGGTTCGGCCCGGCGGCATAGACGGCGAACATGCGCCCAACCTAATGCCGGCCGCCGGCGGGCACCGCAAGGCGAGTTACTCTGCGGTTGTGCTGTGGGTGGGGTCGGACGCGGTGATCCGCTGGTGGGATGGGGTGGAGCTGTGGCTCACTGGGCTGGTGCTCCCGCTCCAGGTGGCCATTCTCATGCTGGTGCTCCTGCCGGTCTGCTGGTGGGCGGCCCGGGTCATCGACCGGCTGTTCGGCCTGGTCTTTGAACGGCTCGATCATCGCGACGCGAAGGATGCGCAGGAGCCGCGGTGAGTCCCCGCCGGCGGATCAGCGCTGCACTGATCGGCTTGCTCGTCCTGGTGACCGGCGTCTGGTTCGGCCGCTACGCGCTGTCCAGCCCGCCCACCGGTGACCGTCCGGCCGCGATCGCCTCGGCGGTCGACCTGCCGGTCCAGGCTCTGTCGCAGCTACCGCCGCAGGCCAGTGACGTGTGGCAGCTGATCCAGCACGGCGGTCCGTTTCCTTACCGGCAGGACGGGACGGTATTCGGTAACCGGGAGGGGCGGTTGCCCAAGCAACGGTCCGGCTTCTACCGGGAGTACACCGTCCCGACACCGGGCGAATCCGATCGAGGCCCTCGCCGGTTGGTCACCGGCGGTGCCACCGAGCTCTACTACACCAGCGACCACTACACGTCTTTCGTCGTGGTCGATCCTCGGCGGTGAGGCGGATGTTGCACCATGTTCCGGATGCGGCTCGTGCGCTTGCTGAAGCCCGGAGACGGGGTGCCCTGGCGCACCTAGTCGGTCCGGTCACCAGCAAGGTTCACGCGTTGGACGCGATCGGGGCCGCGTTGAGCTTTCCGGACTGGTACGGCCGCAACCTCGACGCGCTCTACGACTGCCTCGTCGACCTGTCCTGGCAACCCCGTGGTGAACACGTGTTGGTCTGGGCCGGCCACCGGCAGCTCGAGGCCACCGATCCCGAGGGCTACCGCGCTGTGCTGGCGGTGCTCGACGACGCGGCCACGGCCGGCGACGGGCGTCCGCTGTCCATAGTCCTCGCCGACGCGTGATCAGCTGAGCGGTATCCAGGAAGCTGGGCGCTTCTCGGCGAAGGCGCGGATGCCTTCTTGGCCCTCTGCGGAAGCGAACCGCGCAGCGGACAGTTCACGCATCCCGTCGAAGTCCTGGCTCATCGTCGGCGCGCGGAGCAGCTGCTTGGTAAGGGCCAGTGCCTCGGGGCCACCCTTGACAAGCATTCCGGTGTAGCGGTCCACCTCGCCGTCGAGCTGCTCGGCCGGTACCGCGCTGTTGAGCAGGCCGACGGTGACCGCCCGGCTGGCGTCGAAAGCCTCCCCGGTGAGCAACAGCTCGTGTGCCGCGTGCGGTGACATCCGGGGCAGCACGGTGGCCGAGATCACCGCGGGTACCACACCGAGGCGCACCTCGGTGAACGCGAAGGTGACCTCATGGGTGGCGACGGCGATGTCAGCGGCTGCGACGATGCCGACCCCACCTGCCCGGGCCGGCCCGGTCAGCTTGGCGACCACTGGTTTCGGGTGCGTCCAGATCCGTTCCAGGATGCGGGGGAATGCGTTGACGGCATCCAGGGGCTCGGTGAGGTCCATCCCGGCGCAGAACACCGGCCCGGTGTGGTCGAGCACCACCACCCGCACCGAGCTGTCACCGGCGCTGCGCTCCAGCGCGTCGTGCAGCTCGGCTTGAAACTGCGTGGACAGCGCGTTGCGGTTGGTAGGGGAGTCCAGCGTGACGGTGGCGATCCCGGACTGCACTGCCAGGTGCACCAGCTCGGCGGTCATGGGCCGACCGTAGTTCGGCGGGAGGCAAGCTGACAGCCGGATGTTGGGACAATGGTCCCGTGGCTGTCCTTCCCGTCGGTGACCCCGCCCCTCCGGACGGGATCCTGCCCGCTGCTGCCCTGCGCGGGCTGCCGGACCGACCGTTCGGCGTGTACGTGCACGTACCGTTTTGCGCCACCCGCTGCGGCTACTGCGATTTCAACACCTACATCCCCGGCGAGCTGGCGTCGTCGCCGTCCAGCTGGATGGAAGCGCTGCGCCGAGAACTGGACCTGGCGGCCACGGTGCTGGAGACGCCGAAGCCGGCTGACACGCTGTTCGTCGGCGGCGGCACCCCGTCGCTGCTCGGCACAGCAGGCCTGGCCGCGGTGCTCGACGCCGTTCGCGGATCGCTCGGCTTGGCCCCCGCCGCCGAGGTCACCACCGAGGCCAACCCCGAATCCACGTCGCCGGACTTCTTCGCCGGGATTGCGGCGGCCGGCTACACCCGGGTCTCGCTGGGGATGCAGAGCGCCGTGCCACACGTGCTGGCCGTGCTGGACCGGGTGCACACTCCCGGCCGGCCGGTGGCTGCGGCGGCACAGGCCCGGGCCGCCGGGATTCAGCAGGTCAGCCTGGATCTCATCTACGGCACACCGGGGGAGACCCGCGATGACCTGGCCGCCTCCCTGGAGGCCGTGCTCGCCGCCGGGGTCGATCACGTGTCGGCCTACGCCTTGGTCGTCGAGCCAGGCACCGCGCTGGCCCGCCGGGTGGCCCGCGGTGAGCTGCCGGCGCCGGACGACGACGTGCTCGCCGAACGTTACGAGCAGCTTGACACGGCACTGGTGGCGGCCGGACTGCACTGGTACGAGGTGTCCAACTGGGCCGCTTGCACCGAGTCCCGGTGCCGGCACAACATGGCCTATTGGGGCGGCGGAAACTGGTGGGGCGCCGGGCCGGGGGCGCATTCGCATGTCGGTGGGGTGCGGTGGTGGAACGTCAAGCACCCGGCGCACTACGCCGCTGCGCTGGCCTCGGGTCGCTCCCCGGCAGCGGGCCGCGAGGTGCTCACTTCAGGAGAGCAGCACACCGAGCGGGTCATGCTCGGACTGCGGCTGGCTGACGGGCTACCGCTGGACGTCCTCAGCGGGCCTGGGCGCGCCGCAGTCAACCGCGCGGTCACCGGTGGCCTAGCTGTCGTCACCGCAGCCGATCGGCTGATACTCACCCGCCACGGCCGCCTACTCGCCGATGCCGTCGTGCGCGACCTGCTGTCCTCCTCTCCCGCCCCGCATTCAGCGGGCTCAGCGGGGT
>JALZCO010000408.1 GCA_030863015.1 Actinomycetota bacterium | reverse complement strand
TGTGGCGGCCTCGGCGGGGCAGGGCGCGCCGGACACGGATTCCCCGACCTGCTCGTCGCGAGCTATCGACGATCTTCACACACGGCGCACTGGGTGGCTCCCGTCGGCCACGGCGGGTGGGGCGTCGATCACGGTGACAGGACCACTCATCACAGCACCTGGGTTCCGTACATCTCACCGAGCGGGTCGGCGATGAGCTCAATGCGGGCGCCGTCGGGGTCGCGGAAGTACACCGAGACGTCGCTGTGGATGACGTACTCCACGCCGGCGTCCTGCAACCGGCGCACGATCGCCTCCCAGTGCGCCGGCTCCACCGAGATCGCGACATGGTGCAGGCCGCCGAGGACCTCGGCGTAGGGGCCGACGTCAAGTCCGGGAAAGTCGAAGAACGCGAGCAGGTTGCCGTGTCCGATGTCGAAGAAGAAGTGTGCGGAACCGGGGTAGTCGCGGTTCTCGATCAGCTCGGTTAGGGGGAACCCGAGCAGCTCCTGGTAGAAGCGGATGGTGCGTTCCACGTCGCTGCTGATCAGCGCGGCGTGGTGCAGGCCGCGGGCGGTGGACGCAGGGCGCTGGTCGGTTGGGCGCAGATAGGTGTCGCGGATGCGGTCGCGCTCCGCCCCGATCACGGCGAGGTCGGGAGATGTGTCAGTCATGGCTTCCTCCGATGTGCGGTTTCAGGGACGGGTACCCGCGTACGCGTTGCGCAACAGCAGGACAAGATCGGATCCGGTGACTGGGCGTGGGTTGACCACGCCGGCACCAACGACGGTCTCGGCGACCGGGTCAATCGCATCGTCGGTGAGCCCGAGCCTGGCCAGCGAGGTTGGCGCGTCGATCTCGGTAGCCAGGTCGAACAGCGCCGCACCGACGAGGCTTGCGTCGTCGACGTGCAGCGCCCGAGCCGCGCGGGTGAACGCCTCGGGTGCCGCGGTGGCGTTGAACGCCGCGACCTGCGGCAGCAGCGCACTGTGCACACCAGCGTGCGGCAGCCGGTAGGCGCCGCCCAGGACGTGAGCGAGCTTGTGGTGCAAGCCCATCGTCGTGGCTCCCAGCGCCCAGCCGGCCAGCCAGGCCCCGCACAACGCCTGCGACCGTGCACCGAGGTCGTCCGGGTGCGCCACCACGAGCGGCAGCGCGGCGGCGAGGGTGCGGAGGGCCTCCTCGGCCACCGTGGTCAGCTGCGGGGTGGCATCGGGTGCGTACAGGGCTTCGAGGGCGTGCGCGAGCGCGTTGATGCCGCTGGGCCCGGTGATGTCCCTCGGCAGCGAGAGGGTGAGGGCGGGATCGTAGAGCACTGTGCGAGGCAGCACCCGCGGGTCTCGGCCGGTGGTCTTGCCCTGCTCGTCACTCAGCCCCCAGATCGGGGTCATCTCGCTCCCGGCGTAGGTGGTGGGCACCGCCAGGATCGGCAGGCCCGTTTCACGGGCGATCGCCTTGGCCATCCCGGTCGCGGAGCCGCCGCCGAGGGTAAGCAGCACATCTGCGCCCAGCCGATCCACGCGCCGGGTGGCTTCCGCCGCCAAATGGGCGGGCACGTGCTGGGCCACGTCCCGCAGCTGGCCGACCAGACCGTCGCCCAGTTGCTGGGCGACGACGTCCGCGGCCGCCTGCTCGTGGCCTCCGGCGATGAGCAGCGCTCGTCGCCCGAGTCGGGCTACCTCACGCCCGACCCAGTTGAGGGAGCCAACCCCGAAGACCACCCGAACCGGCCGGTCAGCGAGCACCGGCGCATGGTAGACGAACGGCTCTTCCCAGCGCTTGTTCGGCAATCTCATGGCGTGTTCGGCTCCTCGGGCTCGGTGGCTCAGGCGGGGAGGGTGGCGTGCATCTCCCACACCAGGACCTCGGCCGGCTGGGCCGTCTTTTGCTGCGTGGCGGGTCAAGGATTCGAACCTTGGTAGGCGTACGCCGACGGATTTACAGTCCACTGTGCATACGGGAGCGACCATCACGCTAACCACGTTGGGACTTCCCCGCCCGGTTGCCTAGCCCCTGGTCGCAACTGGCGTGAAAGCAACCCGCTAGATCTTATGATAAGCACCGGCTGACAGTGGCGGGAAGCCTCTCCGGCCAACCGAACGCCCGCATGCGCCGCACACGTTTGACTGTAGTCGGCGGGCATGCTTCGGTCGGCCAGCTTGTCGCCCCCGTCCGCGGAAGAAGCGCAACACAAACCGGTTTCAGATCCGAGCACACCGCTTTCAAGAGATTCTTCCGCGGCGACGGATACGACGGTACGTCTCCCCCGCCACGGTGGACGTCGGGGATTTCTCCGAATGACGGCGCCACCTGTGCCCGCGAACCGCCCGAGTCAACCGTGCGCTGCTATGAGAAGGAAGCCCGCAGTCTTCTCGTCGTCCCGCCAAGCGAAACAGCTGACCGCGCCCTATGACTGAGCAAAGACTGGGCTGCGGCACAGCCCGTGACGCGCCGCACCGTACGGTTGTTGGTCTGATTCCGTTAGACTAAATCGCCCAGCCCCAGCGCTTGTGCGGGGCCTGCGCGCGCTGGGCAGCGGCCGATGCACCGTAGCGGCGGAGCATCTGGGGGGAGCGCCATCCCATGATGCGCATGAGGTCGGTGTCGGAGGCCCTTCGGCCATCCAGCGGTGGGCGGCGGTGTGGCAGGAACATGTACACAGAGCCCGGGAATCCGTGGCGCTACCGGAAAGGCCCCTCCCTATTACTTAAACAACACGTGTACATGGTCCATGTGATTAGCCGTTGCGCTTCCCTCGTCGGGCATCCTGTGCCACCCGGTCCCGTAATTGATACGCTGCCGCCATATCACGTGCTGGACACGCAAGGCGTCTCTGTTGGCCAGCAGGTATGCGGCGATAGCGTTGCCCTTAGCCACGTCACCGAACGTCATGAGATCCAGTGCTTTGCCGGAGCGGTGTTCTTTGCTGTTTGCGCGATACCCGCCGATAGCCTCGATGTCGAACTTGTTCGCCAAGCCACATCCGGTTGACTTGGCGATGGGCTTAACACCGCTGAGCCAAGAACCTGAGCACGAAACCTCAGCTGCGGCAGGTGCCGGTGTGCTAGGCGCCCGCTCTGCTGCCGCCTTCTCGACGGACCGGCGCCTGCCGGTCGGCTGTTCGGCGGGTGATGGCCCGACTGCTGGCCGACGGGGCACGTCAGTCCGCCACCTTTCAGTCTGCGCATCAGCCGTGAACGCCACCAGCGCCACCGGGGTGGGCGCAGCGACGTTGGGGGGCGCCGTCGATGCAGTACCCCCCAACAGAACAGCGCTAACGGTGGAGGCGCTCACCGCGAGAGATGCGGACGCGGGTGTGGTGCGCTTGCGGTGTCGTCCTGGCACGGACGGACACGGTGTCGTCTGGGTCCGGGGAGTTAAACCGCTATCGGTGACGAAACGACGAGCGGGCTGTCACGGTCTGCGAGCGGTCCGCATGTTAGCTGGGGAAGCCACTCACGTTCACCACGACACGCGTCACCGACCCCGGCTGGCTCCTGATCGCCTGTTCGTATGGTGCTCCCGCTAGCGCTGCTGGGTGTCCACCTCGGGGCGGCGGTTGCAGCGCTCGCCGACACCGACTGCACCGGCGACGTCTCTTCCCAGCCAGTCCTGGAGCTGCGGAGGATCAGTTCACTGACGAGCACTACGCATCGTGCCCAACCGGGTTGCTGGTCGTGATCGCAAGGCTGCCCCAGGAAGTGGCCAGTCGGACACCGAGGTGCTGGACAGTGGGCGCCGTGTCACCCACGGCAGGTCCTGACCTGTTCGGGTTCACGCGGTTGTGCCGCGGGCCCCGTCCGGGATGTCCAAAGAGTTATGCACAGCTATGACTTGTTGGCACCGCAGTGCGGCCTCTTGACAGATCCGCGCGACTGTCTCCCGGGCTGCATCAGAGTCCCACCGAACCGCCTCGAGGTTGGCAGCCAGCCGTTGGGTGTGCGCTTCGTTGCAGGCATCCAAACCCGAATGATCGCTAGTAACGCTCATGATCGGCTCCCCATCCCTCCCGCGTGGAGCAGATACCCACTGCCGGCGGCATCCGAACAGCTTGCAGCATGTCTTGGAT
>JALZCO010000382.1 GCA_030863015.1 Actinomycetota bacterium | reverse complement strand
GCTCCAGCGTCGCCCTGGCTGGATTGTGGTCAACCTGGCGAGGCGCCGATGCCAGCGCACCTCCGCTGGTGACCTGCGCGGTGATCACCACCAAAGCGGTGGGTCCGCTCACCGAGATCCACGACCGGATGCCGCTGATCCTGCCCGCTCAGGCGTGGCAGACCTGGCTGGATCCGGACTGCGACGATCCCGGCGAGTTGCTCGCACCACCGGCCGCCGAGCTGGTGCATGCGCTGGAGCTGCGGCCGGTGTCCACGGCGGTGAACGACGTCCGCCGCGGCGGCCACGAGCTGGTGGAGCGAGCGAAGCCGGAGCAGCCCGCGTTGCTGGATCTGGATCAGGTGCAGTGACGGAACTGACCATCCCGACCCCCCACGGCGCAGCCGAAGTCGAGTTGCGCTGGGCTCACGCAGCAGCTCCGCGCTGCGTGCCGCACGCTGTTGCGGCGGTGCTGCTGGGGCATGGCGCCGGCGGTTCCACCGGCGCGCCCGACCTGATGGCGGTCGCCAGTGCGGCGACCGGCATCGGGATACACGTGGCGCTGGTCACCCAGCCCTACCGGGTCGCAGGCCGCCGTGCCCCGGCGCCGGCTCGGCAGCTTGACCAAGCGTGGCTGGCCGTGGCTGCACATCTAGCCGGCGGGGTCTTCGCCGGTCTCCCGATCATATTCGGGGGTCGGTCCTCGGGCGCGAGGGTGGCGTGTCGCACCGCGGCAGCGGGAGCGGCCGTGGCCGTGTTGTGCCTGGCCTTCCCGATGCGCCCGCCGCGGAGTCCGGACCGCAGCCGGATCCATGAGCTGGCCAGCGTGGAGGTGCCGGTATTGGTCGTGCAGGGACAGCGGGATCCATTCGGTTGCCCTGAGCCCGCCATCGGGCGAGAGATCGTGCTGCTGCCAGGAGACCATTCGCTCAAGGTCGATCCCGGCGCGGTGGGCCGTGCGGTGGCGCAGTGGCTGCAGCGCCGGCTGGTCGATGGCCGCGCTCAGAGCCGATCAGCGCAGAGTTGATCACGCGGCGGAATGCCAGGGCCGGGTGGGGCGTTGCTCGGGCCGTGGCACCCACAGTCGAACAGGTCGGTGACCGAAGGCGTGACCGTGTCTCGCGGCAGGGCAGACCCATTTCGCCGGGCCGAGTGTCGAGCTGGCGCGTACGCTCAACCCCCAGTGCGTACCTGGGCATGGGGGTGGTCGGAATGATGGCACCCGACAGTAGCGAACTTGCCCCGCCAGGGCAGGCCGAATTGCGCTCTGCAAGCGCCCCCGAAATAGCCACTGATGGGACACCCGAAAGGACTACTGTGCCGCCGCCGGACAGCGCGGAGCAAACCGTCGAGAACCAAGGCGTCCAGCAGGATCAGGGTGTCCAGGAGACGCCCGAGCAGCGCACCGCCCGCTTTGAGCGTGACGCCATGCCGTTGCTTGATCAGCTCTACGCAGCGGCGCTGCGGATGACGCGCAACCCTGCCGACGCTGAGGATCTGGTACAGGAGACCTACCTCAAGGCGTATGGCGCCTTCCACGCCTTCCGCGCGGGCACCAACCTGAGAGCGTGGCTGTACCGCATCCTGACCAATACGTACATCAACGGATACCGCAAGCGGCAGCGCCAGCCGGTCCAGCAACCCACCGAGGAGATCACCGACTGGCAACTCGCCCAAGCTGAGCAGCACACCGCGTCGGGCCTGCGTTCGGCGGAGATGGAAGCCCTGGACCGGCTGCCCGACTCCGATGTCAAGGAGGCCCTGAGCCAACTGGCTGAGGACTTCCGGATGGCCGTCTATCTGGCCGACGTCGAGGGCTTCGCGTACAAGGAGATCGCTGACATCATGGGCACCCCCATCGGCACCGTGATGTCGCGATTGCACCGAGGGCGCAAGCAGCTGCGTGACATGCTCACCGGGGTGGCCCGCGAGCGCGGTTTCCTACGCGATGCGGAGGTCGCGTCGTGAGCTGTGGAGACCCGCACGACACCGACTGCCGCGAAGTACTCGGCGAGTTGTGGCTGTTCCTCGATAACGAGTGCAATCATGAGCGGCGTGAGCTGCTGAAGAGACACTTGGAGGAGTGCCGCCCGTGTCTGGAGGAGTTCGGCCTTGACGAGCATCTCAAGGCTTTGCTGGCACGCAAATGCGGTGGCGATCACGCGCCTGACGCGCTCAAGCAGCGGCTGCGCCAGTCGATCCGGGAGATCATGATGCGCCAAGCCGTCCTTGGCGCGGAGGTGAACGTCGAGCGCAGCGACGACGGCACCGTCGTGGAGGTTGCCATCAGCATCGAAAGCCACGCCTGGCCGTCACCTGAGCGCTGAGGTTCACTTATGGGCCGCCAGTGCTGGTGACCAGCACTGGCGCCCGCCGATCTCAGCTGTTCGGACGGTTACCGTGGTTGGCGGCGTTTTTTTTCCGGTCACGCTTCTTGCGGGCCCGCTTGGACATGGTGCTGTCCTCCGGAGTCGAGGGATGTTGGCGATTTGTTGCAACCGTAGGTCAGTGTGTCACGGTCCGCCATCACCGTGCGCCGACCGTGGTTGGATGGCGGTGCCAAGGCGTCGAGGAGGGGCGATCCATGACTGAGGAGATCCGGGCCGAGATGGCGGCCAGCGTGTGGAGGATTGTGGTCGCCGAGGGTGACGCGGTCTCCGATGGTGACACGGTGGTGATCCTTGAGTCGATGAAGATGGAGATCCCGGTCCTGTCCGAGGTCGACGGGATCGTCGCAAAGCTGGCGGTCTCAGAGGGTGATGTTGTGCAGCAGGGGGACCTGATCGCCGTCGTCGAATGAGGTGATCTGAGATGGGTGAGCTGCGATGTCGACGCTGAGTGAGTTACTCGCCCAGCACACCCATCTGCCCGGGGTTGCGGTCGGTCACCTGCAGCGGATCGTCGCGGAGTGGCAGTTGCTCGCTGATCTGTCCTTCGCCGATCTGCTGATGTGGGTTCCGTTAGATGCCAGTGATGGCACTGCTCCAGCGCAAGATTTTCTCTGTGTGGCTCATGTCCGGCCGACCACCGGACCCACTGCCTACCCCGAGGACGTGGTCGGTACCCGAGCTGCGGAGACCGAGCGCGTCCTGTTGAGCCGGGCCCTGGGGGACGGGTGCATCCTGCGTGATGAGCAGCCGCGTTGGCTACGCAGCGTTCCGGTACGTCGAGAAGCGGTGCCGGTGCGGTTGGAGGGGCGTCAGATTGCCGTCATCGGGCGGGAGGCGAACCTGGCGGTACCGCGAGTGCCCAGCCCACTGGAGATCGCATACCTGGGAATCGCCGCAGATTTGTGCCAGATGCTGGCCGATGGCACATTCCCGGATCCAGGCACTACCCAGGACCGCCAGGGCGGTCCGCGCGCGGGCGACGGCTTGGTCCGGCTGCATCCCACCGGCATTGTGATCTACGCCAGCCCCAATGCGCTGTCCGCCTATCATCGGATGGGGCATGCCGCGGATCTGCGCGGTGAGCAGCTCGCACTGTTGACTCGCCGGCTGGTCTCCGACCCGTTCGACGCCGCCGAGGTGGCCCAGCGGATCTGCGCCGCGGTGGAGGGTACCCCCAGCGGGCGGATAGAGGCCGATGCTGACGGCGCCACGATGCTGTTCCGCGCCCTGCCGCTGCGCCCGCGAGGTGAACCGGCTGGGGCGTTGGTGCTGGTTCGCGATGTCACCGAGGTCCGCAGCCGCGATCGGGCGCTGCTGTCCAAGGACGCCACTATTAGAGAGATTCATCACCGGGTGAAGAACAACCTGCAGACGGTGGCGGCGCTGCTGCGGCTGCAGTCGCGCCGTACGGTGAACATCGAGGCCCGCCAAGCGTTGCAGGAGTCGGTGCGTCGGGTGGCGTCCATCGCGATGGTGCACGAGACGCTGTCGATCTCGCTCGATGAGCGGGTAAACATTGATGACGTCGTCGACAAGGTGCTCCCGATGATCGCCGAGGTCTCGGGAGAGGCGAGCCGGGTCGTGGTACGGCGAGAAGGCGCATTCGGGGTTTTGGCGACCGAGCTCGCCACCCCGCTGGTCATGGCGCTCACTGAGCTGGTACAGAACGCACTCGAGCACGCCTTCGAATCGGGCCGCGACGGTGAGGTGGTCCTTCGCGCCGAGCGTTCCGCGAGGTCGCTGGAAGTGACCGTGTCCGACGACGGCCGGGGGCTTCCGCCGGAGTTCTCCTTAGAAAAGTCCGAGCGGCTCGGATTGCAGATCGTGCGCACTCTGGTCGGCTCCGAGTTGCAGGGATCCCTGGATCTGCAACGGCGGCAACCCCGCGGCACGGTAGCGGTGCTGCGATTGCCACTGACCACGCACCGTG
>JALZCO010000355.1 GCA_030863015.1 Actinomycetota bacterium | reverse complement strand
GACGGTTGCGCTGTGGCTGGTGTTGGCCACTGCTGGCGCTGGGTGGTGGCTGGTGGCGTTCCTCTGGGGCAACGACCCGCAGCACCCGACGTTGAGCCTGCTGCTTGACCCGGTGCTGGAGACCTATCCGGCCCGGGTGCTTGCTTACACTGTCTGGCTCGCGGCCGGGCGCTGGCTGGTGACCCGATGACTCCCTACGGCGTGATCACCGCCGGGTTCGCCGTGGTGCTAGGCGCGATGCTGGCTGCCCAGCTGCTCGGGATGGCCGGTCGGTGGCCGTTGCGGCCGCTCGGCACCGTGGTCCACACCGTGCTGCGTCACCGGGCCGGCCGGTGGTTCGTGCTTGTGCTGTGGCTGTGGGTCGGGTTCCACTTCCTCGCTCGGTGAAGTCCGGCACCGTGTTCTCGTCGACCGTCTCGAATGCGCCTGGTTCGCAGGAGCATGCCAAATGGCCAACCACGGCAAAAGATAGGCACACTTCTTTGGTGGGCCGAATTTGTGTGCAGGTCGACCCCAAAACGGATTACGACTTGGTCCGGACAACGTTCCTACGCTGCCGCAGCTCATCCTCGCTGATCTCGCCGCGGGCGTACCGCTCTGCGAGGGTCCGCTCGGCGGAGCTTCGTGCCTGCTGCTTCGGTGACCTACGGTAAATCACGTACCCGATTGCCGACAGCACCAGGACCCAGAACAGAATCGGAAAAATGAGCCACCAGCCAGGTCCGCCTGCGCCGGGACCATGTCCCCAGCCCGGGTATGCATACGCCATATCGCTCACCAGTTGTACCAACATCTCGAACTCCCTCTGCCTTATGGCCGGACATTCATTGCCCTGTCTGGCACATCAATATTGCGCCACCGGTAGCGGATAGTCGTCGGCTTGGCAGAGTGACTTGCGGTACGCCAGGCGGTGCAGCCACCGTGACTGGCGTACCCCCGCCGAGGTATGCCTGACCGGGCTCGTGACAGCGATGCCGGCCGAGTTACGGTGCCTTGGCGGCCGGGCTACCGGCTACCAGACCACCCGAGGAGGCTGCGTGCGCGTCGTCACCACGTCGCTGAACCAGCGGATCGCCGACGAGCTGGGGGTTTCCCAACGGCAGGTCGGCGCTGCGGTCGACCTGCTCGACGGTGGTGCCACCGTGCCGTTCGTCGCGCGATACCGCAAGGAAGCGACCGGCGGCCTGGACGACGCGCAGCTGCGCACCCTGCAGGACCGGCTGCACTACCTGCGCGAGCTGGAGGAACGCCGCACGGCGATCCTGAACTCGATCCGCGAGCAGGGCAAGCTTGACGACGCACTCGAGGCCCGGATCATGGCCGTTGACAGCAAGGCCCGGCTGGAGGACCTCTACCTGCCCTACAAGCCCAAGCGGCGTACCAAGGCGCAGATCGCCCGGGAGGCGGGACTGGAGCCGCTGGCCGAAGGGTTGCTCGCCGATCCGACGCAGCACCCTCAGGTAGCTGCTGCGGGATACGTCGATTCTGAGCGGGGCGTGCCCGACACCGCGGCCGCGCTAGACGGGGCGCGCGCCATCCTGGTCGAGCGCTTCGCCGAGGATGCGGACCTCATCGGATCCCTGCGCGAGCAGATGTGGTCGCGCGGCCGCCTGGTCTCCCGGGTCCGCGACGGCCAGCACGAGGCGGGCGCGAAGTTCGCGGACTACTTCGAGTTCTCCGGACCCTTCACAAAGCTGCCCTCACACCGCATCCTCGCCCTGTTCCGCGGCGAGAAAGAAGGCGTCCTCGACCTCGTACCCGAGCCGGCGCCTGAGGCTCAGGAAGGCCGGTACGAGCAGGCCATCGCGGCCCGGTTCGGCGTCGACGACCGGGGTCGCCCGGCCGACCGTTGGCTGGCCGACTCGGTGCGCTGGGCTTGGCGCACCCGCATCCTGCCACATCTGGGCATCGATCTGCGCATGCGGCTGCGCCAGGCGGCCGAGGACGAGGCGGTGCGGGTCTTCGCCGCCAACCTGGGAGATCTGCTGCTCGCTGCGCCGGCAGGCAACCGCCCGACCATGGGGCTGGACCCTGGCTACCGCACCGGCGTCAAGGTCGCGGTCGTCGACGCGACCGGCAAGGTGGTCGCGACCGGCACCGTCTACCCGCACGTGCCGCAGCGTCGCTGGGATGAGGCGTTGGCCGTGCTGACCCGGCTTGCCAAGACCCATCACGTCGAGCTGGTCGCCATCGGCAACGGCACCGCCTCCCGGGAGACCGACAAGCTCGCCGGGCAACTCGGCATCACCAAGGCCGTCGTGTCCGAGGCCGGCGCCTCGGTGTACTCGGCCTCGGCTTACGCCTCGCAGGAGCTGCCTGAGCTGGACGTATCGTTGCGCGGCGCGGTGTCGATCGCGCGCCGATTGCAGGACCCGCTCGCGGAGCTCGTCAAGATAGATCCCAAGTCGATCGGCGTCGGCCAGTACCAGCACGATCTACCCGAAGCCGCACTGTCGCGCTCGCTAGACGCGGTGGTGGAGGATTGCGTGAACGCCGTCGGCGTGGACGTCAATACGGCGTCGGCTCCGCTGCTGCGGCGGGTGTCAGGCATCACCGGCGGGCTGGCCGAGAACATCGTGGCGCACCGCGACGCGCACGGCCCGTTTCGCACCCGGCGGGCCTTGGCCGGCGTGCCGCGACTGGGTCCGAAGGCGTTCGAGCAGTGCGCCGGCTTCCTGCGCATCTCGGGCGGTGACGACCCGTTGGACCGCTCCGGTGTGCACCCGGAGTCCTATCCGGTAGTGCGCCGCATCCTGGACACGGCTGGTGGCGACATCAACACGTTGATCGGCAACACCGCGGTGCTGCGGGCGCTGCGACCGGCGGACTTCGTCGATGACACTTTTGGGGGCACTATCGGCCTGCCCACCGTCACCGACATCCTTGCCGAATTGGAGAAGCCGGGCCGCGACCCGCGACCGGCTTTTTCCACTGCAACCTTCGCCGAGGGCGTCGACAAGATCTCCGATCTGGCGCCGGGCATGGTTCTCGAGGGCGTGGTCACCAACGTCGCGGCGTTCGGCGCTTTCGTTGACGTGGGCGTGCATCAGGATGGCTTGGTGCACGTCTCAGCGATGGCCAGGACGTTCGTCAAAGATCCGCGCGACGTAGTGAAGCCAGGTGACGTCGTGCGGGTCAAAGTCCTCGACGTGGACGTGCCGCGCAACCGGATCGGGCTCACCCTGCGGCTCGACGACTCTCCTGCAGCCAAGCCGCCGCCGGCTGGCGTGGCGCCACGTAAGGCGGCCAAGCGCCCGCCGGTCCCTGGCAAACCAGCTGGCGGGGCGCTCGCCGATGCCCTGCGTCGGGCCGGCTACGACAAGGGGCGTTGACCTCAGGCGCCGCTGGGCTGCCAGGCCTCCCGTACGTCCAAGTTGTAGAACGTGGGAGGCCCATCGCATAGCTTGGCCATTTTAGCGGCGAGCTCACCGGTTTCGGGCCGGTTCGAGTTCTCCATTGCCGCTTCGTACGAATCGAACTCGATGATGGTGAGGTAGTAGCCGGGGCGGTCCCGATCGGCGGTCATGGTGCCCCGTCGCACCGTGGTGTCGCCAGCCTGGAACCGCCGCTCGTCGATGAGCGCCTGGACTTCGTCGATCCGGGATGTCTGGTACTCGATGATCTGGATGAACCCTGCCATTTCCGCCTCCATGAGTCGCAGTGCCCCTCGCAGGGTCACCCGATCGGGGTGGCCACACAATCGGCCAAACCGGGCGACCGCGCACCGTATGAAGGTGCTAACGCATTCAGCGCGCCCAGCGGGGTTACCGGCACCCCGATAGCCCCGCTCAGCCCGCTGAATGCGGGTCGGGCTTGTCCACGGACGGGCGAGGTGTCGCGGCGTCGAGGAAGCGGAGAAGCTCTACGGGGAAGGGCAATACCAGCATCGAGTTCTTTTCCGAGGCAACTTGGACGACGGTCTCCAGCAGCCGCAGCTGCAGGGCGGCTGGGGTTTCCGCCATCGTTGCCGCCGCCTGGGACAGCTTTTCCGATGCCTGCAGCTCGCCGTCGGCACTGATGACCCGGGCTCGCCGCTCACGTTCGGCCTCGGCCTGGCGCGACATCGATCGCTTCATCGACTCCGGCAGCGCGACGTCCTTGATCTCGACCCGGTCGATGTGCACACCCCAGCCCAGCGCGGGGTTGTCGATCAGCAGTTCCAGGCCCTCATTGAGCCGCTCCCGGTTGGACAGCAGATCATCCAGGTCGCTCTTGCCGATGATGGAGCGCAGCGACGTCTGCGCGACCTGTGACACGGCCTGTAGGTAGTCCTGCACGTCAACCACCACTTTGACCGGGTCGATGACCCTGAAGTACACCACCGCGTCGACCCGGACCGACACGTTGTCGCGGGTGATCCCATCCTGGGCGGGGACCGGCATGGTGACGATCTGCATGTTGACCTTGTACAGGCGATCCACTCCCGGCCTGATCCAGGTAAGTCCCGGCCCCCGGGGTCCACTCGTCACCCGGCCGAATCGAAACACCACACCGCGCTCGAACTGGTTGACCACGCGGACGCCGGACACCAGCAGCGCACCGAGAGCGACGATTGCGATCAAGGCCACGATGAGGACAGTCATTGTCGCGCCTTTCGTCCGGAACCTCCCCAGACCAGCCCACGCTACGCCGATGCCGGACATAGGGTGGACGTACGCCCCGCAGTGCGGGCACTGTGGAGTGATGCGGGCGATATGGAAAGGCGCACTAGCGTTCGGGATGGTCAGCATCCCGGTCCGGCTGTATTCGGCGACCGAGGACCGTGACGTGTCCTTTCATCAAGTGCACGCCGAAGACGCTGCTCGGGTCCGCTACCGCCGGGTATGCACGTCCTGCGGCGAGGAGGTGGACTATGCCGACCTCGCCAAGGGCTATGAGCTGCCCTCCGGTGAGACGATCGTGCTGACCGACGAGGACTTCGCGAACCTGCCGCTGCCCAGTGCCAAGACCGTGGAGTTGCAGGCCTTCGTGCCCGCCGAGCAGGTCGACCCGCTCGCCCTGGCCCGCGGCTACTACCTGGAACCCGAGGCCGCCGGCCGCAAGCCTTACGAGTTGCTGCGCGCCGCGCTGGAGCGCACCGGGCGAGTAGGCCTGGCCAAGATCGCGGTGCGGACCAAGGAATCGCTGGCCGTGCTGCGCCCCCGGCACGACGTGCTCACGCTGCAGACAATGATGTGGCCCGATGAAGTGCGGGAAGCTCAGTTCGACGTGCTTGACCGCGAGGTAGCGGTCAGTGATGCCGAACAGACCATGGCCGACACCCTCATCGAGGCGATGTCCACCGACTTCGAGCCCGGTGCCTACCACGATGACTACCGCGAGGCGCTGCTCGCTATCGTCGAAGCCAAGAGCAACGGACATGACGTCGCTGCTCCATCGACGCCGGCGGAGCCGGTCCCCTCAGTGGACCTGATCACCGCATTGCAGGCTTCGGTCGAGGCGGCCAAGGCTGCTCGTGGACAGCCGGTGGACCTGCCGAAACAACGCAAGCGCGATAACGGACGGCGGGCGTCGAAGAAGTCCCCCACCTGATCGGGAGCAGATATGTCGGACCTGGTTCGGCCCATGTTGCCGACCGCGGGACCGCTACCTGCCGGGCCGGAATGGGCGTTCGAATTCGACTGGGACGGGGTGCGTTCGCTGGCCTGTTCCCAGCCCGGCCGGATGCGTCTGTTCAGCAGCACGCACCGCAGCATCTCCGCCGCATACCCAGAACTCGAGGCGTTCGCTGGACGGCGCCGCATGCTGCTGGACGGAAAGATCGTTGCTCTCGATTCCTGCGGGCGGCCCAGCTTCGCGCAGCTACAGCTGCGGATGAACATGCAACGCCCGACATCGGCGATGCTGCGCCGGGCGCCGGTTGCCTACTACGTGTTCGATGTGCTGCGCGTCGATGATCGGTCCACCGCCGGGCTGCCCTATCAGCGCCGGCGTGAGCTGCTGGAGGAGCTGGACTTCGCGGATGGGCCGGTAGTGCTGCCGCCGTACTTCCCCGATACCGACGGCCAGGTCGTACTGGACACCGCTGCGGAGTACGGCCTGCACGGTGTGATCGCCAAGCGCGCGGACTCCAGCTACCAACCCGGCCGGTCCCGCAGCTGGGTGCAGACCACGCTGCGGCAGATTCAAGAAGTGATCATCGGTGGCTGGGTACCCGAGCGGCGTCGCGCTACCGAGATCGGTGCCCTGCTCGTCGGGGTGCCCACCGAGCGAGGCCTGCGATATGCCGGCCAGGTCGGAACGGGTTTCACCGCCGCGAGACGGCGAGAATTGCGCGACCTGTTGACT
The DNA here is from genome assembly GCA_030863015.1 of Actinomycetota bacterium. Classification (GTDB taxonomy): domain Bacteria; phylum Actinomycetota; class Actinomycetes; order Mycobacteriales; family Pseudonocardiaceae. Next base: position 2,497 of record JALZCO010000355.1, on the reverse strand, counting down.
GAGCTCGAACAGCACAGCAGTCCATTCATCGACGAGGTGCCGCGAGACTCCGCCCGGGCCGTGCACTGGGTGGCTCCGCGGCTGCTGGGCGAGGTTTCCTACCGGCAATGGACGCCGCATGGCCGGCTCGGGCATCCCACCTGGCGTGGTCTGCGACCCGGTAAACATCTGGCGGCGGTGCGGGCGCCGGTCGTGCTCAGTGGGCGACAGGGCGGGGGCGAGGTGACCGACCAGCAGATGCTCGCCGACCTGGAGCGCGCCGTGCAGCGACTGCGCGCTGAATTGCGGACATTGCGCGACCAGATCTCCCCGCACTTTCTCAACAACACGTTGAGCACGATTGCTGCCTTCGTCAGCACTGATCCAGCTCGCGCTCGTGACCTGCTGATCGTTTTCGCTGAGTTCGCCCGGTACTCCGTCCGGTCGGTCACCGAGACCACCCTGGCTGAGGAACTTGAGAACATAGAGCTGTATCTGACACTGCAACAGGCTCGTTTCGGCGAACGCCTCCAGGTGCAGCTGCATGTCGCACCGGACGCGCTGCCGGTGGTGCTGCCGTTTCTCGCCGTCCAACAGCTGGTGGACAACGCGGTCCGCAACGGCATCGAGCGTAAGCAGCTCGGCGGCACCGTCACCCTCACCGCCGGTATGGAAGGCGACGACTGCCTCATCACCGTCGAGGACGACGGCCCCGGCACCGAGGACGCTGCCCTCTGGGCGACCCTACGCACCCTCGATGACCAGCTGCATGCCAGGTTCGGCGATGGCTACCACTTGGTCGCCGATACCGTCCCCGGCAGCGGTACCAAAATCTCCATCCGGCTGCCTGGTCGGGTCAGACCCGACCAGTGAACAATGCCACGCCATCCGAGGTGCTCACGGCCAGGCTGAACTGACCGCCGCCACCGAGAAACACCTTGCTCAGGGTGACCGACGTTTTCGGTGCGATCGGCGTCGAGTATCTCCAGTCGCCTTCGCTGGACTCCTGCACCGGCGCGCGGTTGAGCGTTCCGCTGAACGTGGTGAAGACCGGGCTCCACTCCTTGTCGCCGTTGTTGGTGAGTGTCACCGCAATCCGGATTACCGACGCGCCCGGATGCAGCGACGAATCCGACCTGCTCAGCTTGGGTGCCCCAGCGACGATCGTGTTGCCATCACTGGAGGTCCAGACCTGTTCGAAGGCCACCGTGGAGCCCGGAGGGGTCGGTTCTGCGGGCAGCGCACGCACCGGAGGGGTGGAGCCGACCTGCTGCATGGTGCCACCACCGATGGCCACTCCGGCAAAGATCATCCAGGCGGCGCACATCATGAGCCCGATCGTGGTCAGCATGCTGAGTACGGCCCGTGCGATCCCTGAGCCGTTCATCCGCGACGGTCTTGGCGGCGCGAAGGAACCGTAGGACGGCGCAGGCACGAACACAGAGGCCTCCCCTGGAGCGAGTCGAACAACTGCCGCTACAACCCCGTGCCGGTTACCGCTCGTACCTATCACTCTGGGTTTCGCTGCACAGAGCAGACTCGTTACCAACTCTAAGGAGTGAATCTGTTACGGTTTGTTATGTTAGGTGCAGGTCAATGCACCAATGCCTGGTGACGAGCTGGCGCAGCTGGGTCGGGGTGAGGCGGTGATAGTCGCCAGCAGACGACACCAGGCCGTCGCCGCCGGACAGCGACTCCGGCCTGCGCAGCGCGGCGAGCCGGCCGGCGCGGGATCCGCCCACCAGAGGTGTGGCAGCGTGGCCCACACCGCACACGACGCCGCGAGATCCTTCCGGCTGACGCGGCGAACTCGAACCCGGCTGCCCGGTACATCGCATCCACCGGGGTTGGCGTGGTGGAACCCGTAGGTCAAACCCGCGGTGTGGGTGAGCAGGTGCCAGCCCCGGATAGGTGCCGTGCGGGCACCGTGACCGGCTTGGCAGCGGTGCCCTTGACGAAGATGCGCAAGTTGGCGAACTCGGGGAGGAACCAGCTGATCGGGTCGGTCAACTGGAAGGCGCCCTGCTCATAGAGCATCATCGCGGCGACCGACGTGACCGGCTTGGTCATCGAGTAGATCCGGAACAGGGTGTCCGGCTGCACCGGCAGCCCGGCCTCGATGTCGCGCTGCCCGTAGGTCGACAGGTGCGCGATCCGCCCGCGCCGGCTGACCAGCACCAGCCAGCCCGGCAGCCGCCCGTCGTCGACGTAGCGAGCGGGGTGCTCGTCGATCCGGCGCAGTCGTCCGTCATGATCGGAAGCTTCGGGCTGTGGCGAGGAAGGCCTCGTTCTCGGCCCGATCGCTTATCGTGACGCGGGCGCCGGCCCCGGGAAACCCGCGTATCACGATTTTGTGCTCCAGGCAGTGGTCGTCGAAGGCGGCCGTGTGCTCGCCCAGCGGCAGCCAGACGAAGTTGGCCTGCGAGTCCGGCACGGAGTAACCCATCGCGAGCAACTCGGCTCGCACCCGGTCGCGTTCGGTGGCGATCCGCTGGCAACGAGCCAGCAGCTCGCCGGC
>JALZCO010000335.1 GCA_030863015.1 Actinomycetota bacterium | reverse complement strand
GACCAGTCCGGGCATCAGGATGCCGGTGAGAGCCAGCACCGGCCCGGTCGTCGCTTGAGCCTCGGCCGAGGACCCGATGTGCATGATCCGGCCGGCGCTGTCGACGTCCACCACGGCGTCGCGTAGCACCGTGCACTGCGCGTCGCAGGGCAGGACCACCGGCGCGGCCAATCTCATCATCGGCTGAGCTGCATCATGGGGCCGGATCACGGCGTGGTTTCCACGGGGGTATACCGCAGCAGGGCCGACAGCGGCCGCAATGGGGGCAGCCAGGCGCCTTCCGGGGGCAACGTCTCGAGCGTGATCCGCGGCAGCGGCTGCAGGAACAGCTCCGGGATGTCCTCCAGGTCCTCGAAGTCCAGCACCTCGGAGTTGACCGCGAACGACGCATGCTCCCGGAAGCCGAGCACGGTGACCTGGACACCATCGGCCACCAGGGCCTCCAGCGGCTCCCGGAAGGCACGACTGTCCCCGGAGGCCACCAGCAACCGGCGCAGCACACCCTGCTCGTGGCGGGACTGGATATGCGCGAGCATGTCCTCGTCGATGTCCGATTCATCGATCTTGGGCTTGGCGAACACCGCGAAGCCGGTGTTGCGCAGCGCCTCCACCCAGGGCCGCACGAAGTCCGTGCTGCTCGGGGCGACGTTGGTGAAGACCGTCGCCTCGGCTTCCGTCTCGGATCCAGCACGGGCGATCAGCCAGCGCCCCAGCGCGTCGAACCTCGGCCGTGAGGCTGAGCTGGGGCGTCCCCCGAGGATCGAGCCCAGGCTCATGTCGATGTTGGGCGCGTCCCAGACGAGCAGCGTGGTCGGGACCATCGGGAATTGGGCCGGGTTCATGGTCACCGATGCTAGACGCGAGTGAAAAGCAGATCGCGCACGGCGCGGCCGTCGTCCCGGGCGCGCTGCTCGAACTTCGTCACCGGACGCCACGCCGGTCTGGGCACGAAGCCGTGGTCGGGGGCGGTATTACGCAGCCCTGGCTCGGCTGCACATATCGCAAGCATCTCCTGGGCGTAGGACTCCCAGTCGGTGGCCAGGTGTAGCGTGCCCGTCGGCTCCAGCCGGGAGGTCGCCAGGGCGACGAACTCCGGCCGGATCAACCGGCGCTTGTGGTGCCGCCGCTTGGGCCACGGGTCCGGGAAGTAGGCCCGGACGGCATGCAGGGCGCCGGCGGCAACGTGCTCGGTGAGCAGCGCCAGCGCGTCACCGCGTAGCAGGCGCAGGTTGGTGATCTGGGCTTGCTCGATGCGCAGGAGCAGCTGCGCCAGGCCAGGCTGGTACACCTCGACGGCGAGATGATCGACGTCAGGCGCGGCGATGGCCATCGCCGCAGTGGACTCGCCCATCCCGGAGCCGATCTCGAGCACGACCGGCGCGGCACGCCCGAACCACCCGGCGGTGTCCAGCGGTCCATCGGGCAGGTCCGCGACGGCTGCGCCCCACCGGTCCCAGTTCCGATCCCAGGCCCGCTGCTGCCCGATGGTCATCCGGCTGCGTTGTGGATAGTGGGACTGGCGATAGCGGGGCGCCGAGGTCTGCTGCACGCCACCAGCCTCGCGCATCGGGTCCGGGCACGGGTGAGAAGGTGGCCTGGTGAACACACTCCAGGAATGGGTCGCTGCGGTGTGCCGGGAGCTGGACATCACCGATGCCGTGCAACCGGCCGCGATGCAGTCGCGGGTGCTGGACATGGCGCGCGATGTTGCTCATGACGTTGCTCGACCCGCTGCTCCGCTGACCGCCTACCTCGTGGGCCTCGCGGCCGGACTCACCGGCGACCCTGAGGCGTCGGCCGATGAGCTCGCGCAGCGCGTGTGCCAGCTGGCCCAACGCTGGACGGAGGAGCAGGGCGGCTAACCCGCCCAAGCAAGGGAGGGGCCTGGGCCGCCCCCGAATGCGACCCGGGTCCCTCCCTCATCCCCTCGACATACCCAGCTGCGCATCCCCCGAGCCTGCGCACCATGGGTGCCGGATGAGCCTGGGCGTCCCGGCGCGCCGCCCAGGTGTACCGAAGCAGGTGCGGTGAGGTCGTGTCCCCTCGATTCTCACCGTCTGACTGCCTCGTCCGACAATCACTACAGTGCCGCACCGCGCCATCAGGCACATGAGGGTTCCCCCTTACCGGGACCCTGGTTCAACACCATGACAGCCCCGAAGAGGACTTCAGCCAGGCTCTTGCGGCAACCAGGTGGGAGCATGTGCTGACGCGATGACACGCACGGCTTCCGAGCTTCGGCAACTTCGGTCGCGATCATCTCGATGTCCCCGTTGGTGACCGAGGTGCCGAGCATGTGCGACGCCGCACCGACGGGGGAGGCATTTATGCTTCCTGGAGTGGGTTTTACTGCGGCGTCTGCTTGACTCCTTGAGCTTTGCCCTGTTGGTAGTGGAATCACGCAGCTGTATTGGAAAATCACACAACTTGTCGGCGGGATCTCATTGGGGGTCCTCGTAGTATTGTTTGCTCGCCTTCCTGATCTGGATCGGCGCGATGAGCATTGTACTGGTTTCAATGATTCGTCGATCACCAACTGGCAGGCCGTCACTACGATAATTCGGTTGCCGGCCAGCAGTGCCGTCAGGTGATCACAACAGCGAGCTCGCTGCGGCGGCGTTGGCCGAGCGGCTGTTGTACCGAACGCCCGGCTAGGGTCGGTGGGGTGAGCACCGGCCTGATCGATCCCGATTTCCTTGACCTGCCGCTGCAGTCAGTCGCCGACGCCGCTCTCGGCAAAGCCCGCGATCTGGGTGCCGAGCACGTCGACGTCCGGATCGAGCGGACTACCCGGCAGCTGCTGAGGTTGCGTGACGGGGCGGTGGCGACAGCGCAGGAGTCGTCCACGGTCGGGCTGGCTGTGCGAGTGATCGTCGAGGGCACCTGGGGGTTCGCCTCCCATCTTGAGCTGTCCCCGCAGTCAGCCGTGGCCACCGCGCAACGGGCCGTCGAGGTGGCCCGCACGCTGCGCCGGCTCAACGCCGAGCGGGTAGAGCTGGCGGCTGAGCCAGTGCACGCCGGCGCCGTCTGGGTCGGCGACCACGAGATCGACCCGTTCACGGTGCCGCTGGCCGAGAAAGTGGCGCTGCTCTCGGAGTGGTCTGGCCGGTTGCTCGCCACCGACGGGGTCGAGCACACCAACGTGCTTGTCTGGGCGGAGAAGGAGACCAAGTTCTACGCCGACTCCGCCGGCACCAGCACCACCCAGCAGCGGGTACGGATGCATCCCGAGGTCACCGCGATCGCGGTGGATCGGGCCGCCGGATCGTTCGAGAGCATGCGGACCTGCGCGCCGCCGACCGCCCGAGGGTGGGAGTACCTGGCCGGCAATACCATCTGGAACTGGGACGATGAGCTCGCGCAGCTCCCGGAATGGCTGACCGAGAAGGTCAAGGCACCCAGCGTGCCGCCCGGCCGGTACGACCTGGTGATCGATCCCACCAACCTGTGGTTGACGATCCACGAGTCGGTGGGCCACGCCACCGAGTACGACCGGGCGATCGGCTACGAGGCCGCCTATGCCGGATCTTCCTTCGCCACCCCGGACAAGCTCGGCACGCTGCGCTACGGCTCGCCGGCGATGCATGTCACCGGTGACCGCACCCAGCCGCACGGGCTGGCCACCATCGGCTACGACGACGACGGGGTCGCCACCTCGCAGTGGGACCTGGTGGCCGGCGGGACGCTGGTCGGCTACCAGACCGATCGAGTGTTCGCCCGCCGGCTGGGACTGGACCGCTCGGCGGGCTGCGCCTACGCCGACTCACCGCACCACGTGCCCATCCAGCGGATGGCCAACGTGTCGCTGCAGCCCGATCCGCACGCCGACACCACGACGTCCGACCTGATCTCCGCGGTTGACCGCGGCATCTACATCGTCGGCAACCGCTCCTGGTCGATCGATATGCAGCGGTACAACTTCCAGTTCACCGGGCAGCGTTTCTACCGGATCGAGGGTGGCAGGCTGGCCGGGCAGCTCCGAGACGTCGCCTACCAGGCCACCACCACGGATTTCTGGGGCGCGATGGAAGCCGTGGGTGGCCCCTCCACATGGTTGCTCGCCGGCGCCATGAACTGCGGCAAGGCTCAACCCGGTCAGGTCGCGGCAGTCAGTCACGGATGCCCCTCTGCACTGTTCCGCGGTATCAACGTGCTCAACGCCCGCGAGGAGGCCGGCTAGTCATGATCGGGGCCGACGAGTTGACCGAGGCCGCGCTGGCCGCGTCCAAGGCCGACGGGTGTGTCGTGCTGCTCACCGACACCAGTGAGGCCACCCTGCGCTGGGCCAACAACACGATGACCACCAACGGGCACAGCACGACCCGCTCGTTCGCGGTGATCTCCATTATCGGCGACTCGGCGGGCACGGTCAGCGGTAACGGTGTCGACCTTGATGAGGTGCACGCCGTGGTGGCGGCCAGCGAGCAGACCGCCCGGCAATCCGGGCCGGCCCGAGACGCCGCACCGCTGGTGGAGGGCGCAGCCGACGACGACTTCGACGCGCCGGCGGCGGCCACCGAGATCGGCGTGTTCGCCAGGCTGGCTGATGAGCTGGCAGTGGCATTCGGAGAAGCACCTAGCGGTAGGGAGCTGCTCTACGGCTTCGCCGAGCACCGCCTGGAGACCACCTGGCTGGCGTCGTCCACCGGACTACGCCGCCGCTGGGTTCAGCCCACCGGCACCGTGGAGGTCAACGGCAAGATCGCCGACGATCTCGCCCGCAGCGCCTGGGCCGGGGCCTACACGGCTGATTTCATCGATGTGGATCTCACTGCGATCATCGCCGAAGTGCGGCGACGGTTGGGCTGGTCGCAGCGGCAGCTGGAACTGCCCGCGGGCCGGTACGAGACGATCCTGCCGCCGTCTGCGGTCGCTGATCTGATGATCGACCTGGCTTGGTCGATGGAAGGTCGTCCGGCACACGAAGGTCGCTCGCCATGGTCGGCCCCAGCCGGATCGAGCTCCCCGACCCGGCTGGGTGAGCAGCTCACCGACCTGCCACTGACGCTGTCCAGCGATCCGTTCGTGCCAGGACTGTCGACGCCGCCGGTACTGGCCACTACCGCCTCGAGCGACTCGATGAGTGTCTTCGACAACGGCGAACCGGCGCGCCAGGTGGACTGGCTGCGCAATGGCACAGTCAACGCGCTGGCCTACCCGCGGGCAGCTGCCGGGGAGCTGGGTGGCGTGTTCACCCCACCGCCGGAGAACCTGGTGTTGACCGGTGGGTCGTCGGCGTCGACGGACGATCTGGTGGCGCGTACCGAGCGGGGGTTGCTGCTGACCTGCCTGTGGTACATCCGTGAGGTCGACCCGACGTCGTTGCTGCTCACCGGGCTGACTCGAGACGGGGTGTACCTCGTCGAGGGCGGTGAGGTGGTCGGCCAAGTGAACAACTTCCGGTTCAACGAGAGCCCGATCGACCTGCTCGACCGGTTCGTCGCCGCGTCGGAGACGGTCCCGTCGTTCTCACGCGAGTGGGGCGACTACTTCGCGCGCACCGCGACCCCGGCCCTGCGCGTCCC
>JALZCO010000341.1 GCA_030863015.1 Actinomycetota bacterium | reverse complement strand
CGGGGCACCTACAAGATGCGCTACGGGCACCGCGGGATCAACGTCCCGGTCGTCGAGCACGCCACCGGCCGGGTGGCGATCACTTCACAGAACCACGGTTTCGCTGTTGTCGGCGAGCCGGGGGAGCGGTTCGATTCCGACTTCGGCTCCGCAGTGGTGAGCCACTCCTGCCCCAACGACGGTGCCGTCGAGGGCCTGACCTGCCTGGAAACCCCAGCCTTCAGCGTCCAGTACCACCCCGAAGCAGCCGCCGGCCCGCACGACGCAGCGGAGTTATTCGACCGTTTCTGCCAGCTGATGTCCCAGAGTCACCGTTCCGGCCGAATCGCCGTCTCTTGAGGGTCGAAAAATGCAATTCGGCTGCGAATGGCGCTGGAGAGGTAGGGACGGCTGATGGGGCGGCGGGCGGATATCGAGCATGTTCTGGTGATCGGGTCTGGACCGATTGTGATCGGGCAGGCATCTGAGTTCGACTATTCGGGCACGCAGGCGTGCCGCGTGTTGCGAGAGGAGGGGCTGCGGGTCAGCCTGGTGAACTCCAACCCGGCGACGATCATGACTGACCCTGAGTTCGCCGACGCCACCTACATCGAGCCGATCACCCCAGAGTTCGTCGAGAAGGTGATCGCCGCAGAGCAGGCGGGCGGGACTCCGGTGACAGCGTTGCTGGCCACGCTGGGCGGGCAGACCGCACTGAACACCGCTGTCGCGCTGCATGAGCGGGGGGTGCTCGCCCGCTACGACATCGAGTTGATCGGCGCCGACATCGAGGCTATTCAGCGCGGTGAGGACCGGCTGAGGTTCAAAGATGTCGTCCGCGCTGTTGGCGCAGAGGTGCCGCGCAGCGCTGTCTGCCGGTCGTTGGAGCAAGTCCAGGAGGCCGTCGACGAACTGGGCTTACCGGTGGTGATCCGGCCGTCGTACACCATGGGTGGGCTCGGCTCCGGGATGGCGCACACGCTCGCAGAGCTGGAGCGGCTGGCTACGGCGGGATTGGCCGAAAGCCCCGTGCATCAGGTGCTCATCGAGGAGAGCGTGCTGGGCTGGAAGGAATACGAGCTGGAACTGATGCGCGACCACCGGGACAACGTGGTGGTGGTGTGCTCCATTGAGAACATCGACCCGATGGGCGTGCACACCGGCGACTCGGTGACCGTCGCCCCGGCGATGACCCTGACCGACCGCGAGTACCAGCACATGCGCGATGTTGGCATTGCGGTGCTGCGCGAGGTCGGGGTGGAAACCGGCGGCTGCAACATCCAATTCGCGGTGTGTCCCGAAGACGGCCGGTTGGTCGTGATCGAGATGAACCCCCGGGTGTCCCGCTCGTCAGCGCTGGCGTCCAAGGCCACCGGTTTCCCGATCGCCAAGATCGCCGCGAAGCTCGCGATCGGCTACACCCTTGACGAGATCACCAACGACATCACTGGCGAGACCCCCGCCAGCTTCGAGCCCACCCTGGACTATGTGGTCGTGAAGGTGCCCCGGTTCGCCTTCGAGAAGTTCCCCGGCGCGGACCCCACGCTCACCACCACCATGAAGTCGGTCGGCGAGGCGATGGCGCTGGGACGCTCATTCCCCGAAGCTCTGGGCAAGGCGTTGCGCTCCATGGAAACCTCCGCCGCTGGCTTCTGGACCACGCCTGACCCGCTGGACGCCACCCTGGATTCGGTATTGGCGGCGTTGGAAGTGCCCCATGACGGCCGGCTCTACACCGCCGAGCGGGCGCTGCGCCTGGGTGCGACGGTCGCCCAGGTCGCGCAGTCCTCCGGTATCGACCCGTGGTTCGTCGACCAGATCGCTGGCCTGGTGGAGCTGCGCGCCGAACTCGTCGCGGCGGCGGCACTGGACCAGGAGTTGCTGCGCCGCGCCAAGCGCGCTGGTATCTCCGATCGCCAGATTGCCGCCGTGCGCAGTGACCTCACTGAATCCGAGGTGACTGCGTTGCGGCATCGCCAGGGCGTGCGGCCGGTCTACAAGACCGTGGACACCTGCGCCGCCGAGTTCGCCGCCCGCACGCCTTACCACTACTCCGCCTACGAGACCGATCCCGATGCCGAGACCGAGATCACTCAGCAGCGGGAACGACCCAAGGTGATCATCTTGGGTTCCGGGCCGAACCGGATCGGGCAGGGCATCGAGTTCGACTACTCCTGCGTACACGCTGCGATGGCGCTGGGTTCGTCTCCCAACCCACCCGGCGGCTACGAGACCGTGATGGTCAACTGCAACCCGGAGACCGTGTCCACCGACTACGACACCGCCGACCGGCTCTACTTCGAGCCGCTGACCCTCGAAGACGTCATGGAGGTGATCGATGCCGAACGGGCCTCGGGCACCGTGGTCGGCGTGATCGTGCAGCTGGGCGGGCAGACCCCACTAGGCCTGGCACAGCGGCTGGCCCACGCCGGCGTCCCGGTGGTGGGCACTACTCCCGAGGCGATTCACCTCGCCGAGGACCGCGGCTCCTTCGGCGCGTTGCTGGAGCGGGCCGGGCTACCCGCGCCGGCCTACGGCACCGCCACATCGTTCGCGGAGGCTCGCAAGATTGCCGAGGAGATCGGCTACCCGGTCCTGGTCCGTCCCTCCTACGTGCTTGGCGGGCGCGGGATGGAGATCGTCTACGACGAGGAGACGCTGGCCGGTTACATCACCCGTGCCACCGAGATCACCCCCGAGCACCCGGTGCTGGTGGACCGATTCCTCGACGACGCCATTGAGATCGACGTTGACGCGCTGTGCGACGGCAACGAAGTCTACCTTGGCGGGATCATGGAACACATCGAGGAAGCCGGAGTGCACTCCGGAGACTCCTCCTGCGCGTTGCCGCCGATCACACTCGGCGAGTCCGACCTGGTCACGGTCCGTTCCTCGACTGAGGCGATCGCCCGCGGGATCGGCGTCCGCGGCATGCTCAACGTGCAGTACGCGCTCAAAGACGACGTGCTCTACGTGCTGGAGGCCAACCCACGGGCCAGTCGCACGGCGCCGTTCGTGTCCAAGGCCACCGCGGTGCCACTGGCCAAAGCCGCCGCTCGGATCATGCTCGGTGCCAGCATCGCGCAGCTACGAGCTGAGGGCCTGTTGCTCGCACACGGGGACGGGGGTGACCTGCCGGCTGACGCGCCGATAGCGGTCAAGGAGGCCGTGTTGCCTTTCCACCGGTTCCGCACCCCAGAGGGTCACGGCGTGGACTCGCTGCTGGGGCCGGAGATGAAGTCCACCGGCGAGGTGATGGGCATCGATGCCGCGTTCGGCCAAGCCTTCGCGAAGTCTCAGGCTGCGGCCTACGGTTCGTTGCCGACCTCCGGACGAGTGTTCGTGTCGGTGGCCAACCGGGACAAACGGGCCATGGTCTTCCCGGCCAAACGGCTGGCAGATTTGGGTTTCGAGGTTCTCGCTACCCGCGGAACCGCCAACACGCTGCGCCGTAACGGGATTCCCTGCACCGTCGTACGCAAGCACTTCGAAGGTCCCGACAACATCGTCGATCTGATCAACGCCGGGCAAGTCGATATGATCATCAACACGCCCTACGGCAATCCAGGTCCCCGGGTGGACGGTTACGAGATTCGCACCGCCGCGGTATCCCGGGACATCCCGTGCATCACCACCGTGCAGGGCGCCGCTGCAGCCGTCCAAGGCATCGAGGCCCTCATCCGCAATGACATCACCGTGCGCCCCCTCCAAGCCCTGCACGCCGCTCTCCGCGCCGCCCCTCCGCCCCTCCCGCCCCGCATTCAGCGGGCTCAGCGGGGTTATTC
>JALZCO010000333.1 GCA_030863015.1 Actinomycetota bacterium | reverse complement strand
CAGGGTCCACTTGGCAGTCTGGAAATCCATCCTGCCATAGGTCATAGAACTGGCCTACCAGCGCAGGGCCGGATCCGCTGACGCCGCCGGGGGCTCTCAATTCCACATTATCAGCGAAGACCGCGGTCCACCCCCCACGATTATGTTCGTTCCACAATGTGACATTACTGCCGATCAGATCCTTGACGTCTCCCATCGTGGTCACCTCCGAATAGCCTCGGCTCCTTCACGCCGCCCCGCAACATTACGCTCACATCGGTGCTCGACTAGTTCAATATGCCACTAACAGCGTGGCCGTCAAGTGAACCGGTTGTGCTCAGCTCAAACGTCTTTGCGTCGTCCTGGTAGGGCAAGGATGCGACCCTGAGTGACACGGAGGCCCCCCTCAGTGACCTATTGACGGCTGGTAATGGAGCCCTGACTGTGAGCTAATCGAGCTTATGTAGATGGCCACCCAGACCGACCCCAACAAACGAGAGTACGTGGATCGAGTGGAAACCGGCCCTGAACTGAACGGTAAGAAGGGGTGGATCACATCGCCAAGCACGTACTCGGCTCGACGTGCACACGAAGGGACGGATCCTTGTTCGGCGGCCTGGGTCAACGGATCCGTCGGATGACCACGGGATCGATGAGCTCGTCGCTTGGATTCCGGCTGGTTCTGAACGGCTGTCAATCAAGGCGAGCCGCTGTTGGCAACTATCGAGAGGCGTCCAGCACTGCCGGACTTTGATGCTCTGGCGGGTGCCGAACGTCATAGCCCTCGACGGGAAGTTCGACGTTAAGGTCGCTGTTCACGACCGTACGACGAAAGAAGAGAAAGGAAGAGAGATGAGGAATCGCCATCAAGTGGCAGCGCGGGATATTGTAAAGCGGATCTTGTACATAACAATTGCCACGGTTTCGGCAGAGGGAAAACCGTGGAACAGCCCGGTTTATTCAGCGTTTGATAACGAAGGTAACTTCTACTGGACGTCGGTCCCAGGTGCTCAACACTCAAGGAACATCCACGCCAATGGCGACGTCTTCCTCGTGATCTACGACTCGACAGTTCCCGAAGGCACCGGTAAAGGTGTCTATGTGGAAGGCCACGCCCGAGTGCTTGCTGATCCAGCTGAGGTTGTCGAGGCGAGACGCCACTCGTCACTGCGGGCAGGACTGCCTTTAGATGATGGACCTGATCGGTTCCTCGAGGGTGGTACAAGACGGGTCTACCGGGCGATCCCCAAACGAGTCTGGATAAGCGACGCTGAACGGCAAGGGAGTGCATTTGTGCGTGATATCCGAGTTCAACTGCCGCTCGATACCTTGCGCGGTCTCGTGACATGGTGACGTTGTTCATTAGTGGGCAGGATTGTGGGACGCGGGCCGCAGCGGCGGCCCTCCGGCACTGTCCACCATTCGCAGGACAGCGGTGGCCGAGCTAGGCATCAACCGTGCAGCACTAAGCTGCTCCCTTCCAAGGTTCGTGTTCTGAAACGCGGCTGGTGGTTCGCGCGGGACGGTTGGGGTGATTCCGGGGGAGCATGTGGGTCTCCTCGTCACCTTCAGGTCCGCGAACTGCAAGCAGGGATCCCAACATTGACATCGCTGTCACCGCGAAAATCGGCGTCTTCCATAGTAGGATCATCATGGATGAGCATCGCAGGGGCGATCGCAAGCAGCATTCCGATGATGAGAGCCGACAGAGCTATGGCAAAGGGCATGAACGTCTCCTCTCTACTCTCAGTGAGTCCTGTGAGCATAAATCCCAATTCGTAATCATCGTCTGAGCCTGGCAATGGTGAAAATTATCCGAACAGGTAACGGTGTGGCCTGGTAGTGGGTGGTGCCGGTGCCGCTCATCGCGGCCTAGCTAGACTCCACCCGTCAGAGGTGTGGTGCCTTCATACGCCGTGATGACCTTCGCTACGTCTTTCGACCAAGGCGGGGGGTGCCACTGACGCCGTCACCGCGCCGCCTTCCCATTGACACCGACACCGATTCCCGGGGCAGCCCCTGGAACTCTGTCCAACTCCAGCGGCGCACCTCATCAACTTGTCCCCGCACCCGAAAGTGCCAGCTACTCAGCGACGTGCGCGGGGTGGGACCGGCCGACAGCACAGGAAATCCATCACCAACGTCGTACTGCCCTGGCGGCAACCGGCCAGGCGGAGCATCACGGCGCCGACGGGCAAACCGGCGGGACACGAACGACATGCCCACACCCCTCCCCTTAGTAGCCACTCGCCACCCAGCCAGCATGGCCGTCCAGCGGTACATCCACCAGACCCGGGGAGTCTCCTGTCTCTCACCGCCAGCACCTGCTGGCCGTTCGTGCGAACACGTCTACAGCGGCCCGGCTCGAGCTGCTACTTATCGCTGTATCGCTACTGGCTGGCGCCAACAGGCTCGCGGTGGTGCACCTGCGGGCCGCTGGTCCCGCAGTGCATGCATTTCTCAAGGCGCGTACCCAGGTGGGCGGTGGCGCCTCGGCTCCGCCAGGTTCAGCAGCGCAGCGCGGAACCGGGAACCTGCTCGCCGCCGACCTGCCCGACGCCGACCGGCTCCGGACCACGATCATCGACTGGTGGCCGGCCGTCGAGGGTCCTCATCATCACCGACGTCACTAACGCACCGAGGCGGCCAACACCGCATCAAGCAGATCAAACGCACTGGCCGCGGCTACCGCAATGCGGCCCAGTATCGCGCTCGTATCCTGTTGACCAGCGCACCCAAAGCGCGGGCATGAACACCGATCTCAGCGACGGCCACCACGTTGAAGTGCGAAGAGCCCCCATTAATCGGCATGCAGCACCCGTCGTTCCGGTGCGCGGGTGGAGCGGGGCGATGACTTCGCCACACGCCCCGCGTCTTACCTGCTGACCGGCCCGCCCGGGCCGCCCGACGAAGGGACCAGTGATGCAGATAGTCCTCAGTGACTTCATGAGCCTGGACGGTGTCGTGCAGGCGCCCGGCGGCCCCGAGGAGGACACCGACGGCGGGTTCGCCCACGGCGGCTGGTCGATGCCGTACTTCGACCCGGAGGCCATGGGCTCGGTGATCGACGAGGTCATGGCGACAACGGAGGCGCTGCTGTTCGGCCGGCGCACGTGGCAGACGATGGCCGCCGCCTGGCCCGCCCGTGCCGGCGACCCGTTCGCCGACCGGATCAACGAGCTTCCCAAGTACGTCGCGTCACGCACGCTGAGTTCCGACGACCTCACCTGGTCGGGCTCGACCCTCCTGCCGCCCGACGACGTGATCGGCGCGGTGCGCGAGCTGCGGGAACGCGACGGCGAGGGACTGCAGGTCTGGGGCAGTGCGTCGCTCGCCGCGCAGCTGGTCGAGCACGACCTGGTCGACGAGTACCAGCTGATGATCGAGCCCATCCTGCTCGGCGGCGGCAAACGGCTGTTCCCCCACGACGGCCAGGCCGGCCCGCTCGAGCTCGTCTGGACCACGACGGCGAGCACCGGCGTCCTGATCTGCACCTACCGGCCGACACGCGACTGACCCGACCGGCGGCAGCACGGAACCGCGTTCCCGCGTGGCAGACTCCCTGGCGG
>JALZCO010000308.1 GCA_030863015.1 Actinomycetota bacterium | reverse complement strand
CGACAGCATGGTGATGACAGTGGCGAAATTGCCATAGATCCTCTCGGAGTTGTGCAGGTACCGGAAGATGATCAAAGAGGACAGCTGCTGGAGCAGCCAGAAGACGATGCCCGACAGCAGTGCACCCGGCAGCACGTCACGGATAGACACGTCGCGGTTGGTGAGCAGGCGGAAGGCCACGATGAACAGCCCCACGTCCAATGCAATTGCGATGAGGTAACCGGCAAGTCGACTGATCAGGCCGAGGTTGATCCCCATGGCGTAGCTACTGATCACCGTGCTGAGGACTAGGCCAAGCCCGATAGCGCCCAGCGCCAACACGCTGCGCCTGATCTGCTCGCCGAAACCGGGCCGCTGGGAATAAGGGATTGCCCACACGGAGTTGAACGCCGACTGGATCGCGAGAACGACGAATGAACCGCTCCACAGCGCGCTGAGGACGCCGACCACGAGCGTCCACCACTGGCCGCCCAGGTGCCCGATCGAGTCCGGGTTCAGCAGCGGGAAGAAGCCGGCCACGCTCCGCAGCACGTCACCTTGCAGGTCGGGCGGCAGGAAGTGGCCGAGCAGGGTGACAAAGATGAGTAGCAGCGGAAAGATCGAGAAGAACGCCCAAAAAGCAATCACAGCGGCGAGATTGATCGACTGGTCCTCGGCAAACTTACGGGCCACGGCGATCGGCACGCCCAGCGACGGGTGGCGCTGCTGATAGGAGTCCAACCGGTCAAGCTTGGCCCGCACCCCGCCGGCAACACCGTCATCGGATCGACCCATGGATCAGCTCCTGACGACCGAGTTCACCCAGACAAGTGATACCGACGCGCCAGTGCGATCCTCGGTTGGGTAATTGGCGCCGCGGTTCATAGCGACGAGGTGGTGTCCCTTGAGGCGATCTCCTCCGGCAAGCTGCAGGCCAAGCCTCGTGCCGGGGTAGAGATGTTCCGTAGGTCCCGCCCGATGAGAATTCTCGCAGAGGTGCGCCATCTAGGACACCCACGCAACCAGAGCTACGGTCATCGCCGACTGGCAAGCCCGTCAGCCTCGACTGAGCGTGCTCCGCCCGCAGGCTGCTGCATGGGTCGAAGGCGTCCTCATCAAGCAGATGAGGACGTTAGTGGCATTGCCCACGATCGTTGGTGGTTGCCGGGGACCGCTTCGGTGAGTTGGCCTACCAGAACACCCTGGACACGATCGGCACTGAAGTGTCGAGCGCAGACCTCGAAGTGCCTGACCTAGCTTGGAGATTCTCGACGAATGCGTGCCGGCACTGACACCCGTGCCCAACGGAGCCGTTTCAGGCCGCGCATCGGCTCCAGTCGAGCCTTCAGACGCCGATCGAATTGGTCTCGTGACCGGGTCCGAGCTGGCGGGCACCCCGCCGGCAGAGTCACGAGGTCATGAAGTTCCTACTGAGCTGGCTCGCAGGTATTAACGAGCGCGTAAAGCTCCTCGCCCTTGGCGCCGATCTTCGACGGTTTGTCTGCTTTGAGGCGTGCCCGGCGGGCAAGCTACAGGTCACGACCGGTGAATGTGTTGATCGAAGCGACGGTGCTCCGCCAATCAATGAAGAGATTTATCAGCCGTGTTATCGCTTTGTGTCGTGCTGTGTGGTGAGCCGAGCCGGTATCCACGCCGTGCGTGGCCACTGGCCAGGCAGCGACGACGGATTCACCGCGCTGTGCCGGATCACTGGACAGGCGTCCTCGCCCGGCTGAGCACCAGCAACGATAGACGACCGCCCGTCACCGTGAGCCGGTGAGGCGCTTCGGTTTGCGGGACACGTCATGATAGTGCTCAGGTCGACTATCGCATGTCCCGAATGCCCGGAGCATGCGGCGCGCGGCGGCCTGTTCCATTCCCGTCGGTGCCGTCGCGGTTGCACGGTTTTGGGGTCCGGCCTGATCGTTTTCCGTCACGCCGACTCCTGCGGCGTTGCGGCCATGCCTTGTGCGCCGCGGGTGCCGACAGTGCGAAACGACAGCGCGATGACGCCCGCGAGGACCATGAACCCGGCGACGACCCACAGGCCAGCGCGGAAGCTGCCGGTCAGGTCTTGCAGCCAGCCTGTGAGGTAGGGGCCCAGAAAACCGCTGAGGTTGCCGAAGGAGTTGATCAGGCCTATGCCGGCGGCTGCGCCGACCCCAGTGAGGAAGGCACTCGGCAGCTGCCAGAACACCGGGATGGCCGCGAATACGCCGATCGTGCAGACGGTGATACAGATCATCACAAGCAGCGCAGAGGTCATGTAGAGCGCGGCGGCGATCGCCACCGCCCCGATGAAGGCGGCGATCGCGACATGTCCGGCCCGTTCACCGGTGCGGTCGGAGTGCCGCGCCCACAGCACCATCGCCACCGACGCGAACGCGTACGGGACCGCAGTGATCAGCCCGATCTCCACGAGGGAGAACGTCACCTGGAACTGCATTTGGAAGCCTTTGATGACCTGGGGCAGGAAGAACGCCAGGACGTAGAGCCTGTACACGATCCCGAAGTACACGATGCTGAGCGCGATCACCCGCGGGTTGATCAGCGCCGCGCCCGTGAGCACCTCCCCGCCGACCTCGCGGGCATCCTCGGCGGCGATGCGCGCCTCCAGCGCGGAGCTCTCCTGCTTGGTGAGCCATTTCGCATGGCGCGGACGGCTCGGCAAGAACACCAGGACCAGCACGCCGAGCAGGACCGCGGGCACACCTTCAACGAAGAACATGAACCGCCAGCCGGCGTTGAATCCGAGCACCCCGTCACCGTTCTGGATCAGAAGTGTGGACAACGGGCTGCCGATCACCGATGACAGCGGGACCGCGAGGAAGAACAGCGCGACGATCTTGGCGCGCTGTGCGCGCGGAAACCAATAGGTCAAGTACAAGATGATCCCGGGGAAAAATCCGGCCTCGGCCACACCGAGTAGCACCCGCACCACATAGAAGCTGGCCTCACCCTGGATGAACGCTGTGGCGGAGGACACCAGCCCCCAGCTGACCATGATCCGAGCAATCCACACCCGCGCTCCCACCCGGTGTAACATGATGTTGCTGGGCACTTCGAAGAAGAAGTAGCCAATGAAGAACAACCCAGCACCCAGCCCGTACGCCGCGGCGCTGAGCCCCAAGTCAGCGTTCATCGTCAACGCAGCGAACCCGACGTTGACCCGGTCCAGATAGTTGACCAAGTACAGCAGCCCCAAAAACGGCACCAGCCGGACGGTGACCTTGCGAATCACGCGGTGTTCCACCGCTGCGGGTCGGCCAGCCAGCCCTGCCACGGCGACTCCTTCGACGGCTCCTGCCACAACCAGTGATGGTGACGGCGCACTGGCGCCAGCCATAAACGTCCGGCGCCCACCCCGACCTAACGCTGCTTCGGGGCGGCCCCATCGAAATCGAAGCCTCTTTTAATCCGTTTGACCTATGTGACCATCTCGGGTGCGCGCGCGCTGCGGGGGAGCAGCCCGACTCTCTCGTAGAACCGCAGCGTGGTCGCCGGTATGCCTACCCGGTCGGCGAGCTCTGAGATGTGGTAGGTGCCCACGTCGGCAACGTTAACCTTGGACCCGAGTTGAAGGCCAAGTCGATCCGGGCGGATCCCATAAGAGCTCAATTCCGCAGCAAACACTATTCTGCCGATCCTGAGCATCCCTGAGCGCGCCCGTGAAGATCTTTTAACTGATCGCGATCCACGGTGCGGCGGTTGCCGACACCTCACCAGCCCATTCGAGACGACATCGTGTCCGCGGCCTTCTCCAGACGAACTGAGACCCAATTTGAGACCCGGCAGGCTGTCACGAGAGTCCAAGCACACAAGCCGATGTACGTATATGCCGCTCAGCGGTGGCGGAAGCGGAGGGATTCGAACCCCCGGGTGGTTGCCCACCTCTCGCTTTCAAGACGCAGGGAAGCCGTGTGCTGGAGTGCGTCAAGGTTGCCGACCTGCGGGGGGTCGTACGAGCCGTCCGGTAGAGTGTGAGTCGGGCTGCAGTCGGTTGCTACACCGTTGCTACACGCCGGGGACGCAGGCCGACGGGTCACGCCCCCTTCGTCCCGCCGCCTCGGGTGCTCTGGTGGCATCCCGCGACGATCGGTTGCTGCCTTTTTGCTGACTCCGATCAGCTTGGCCCTGGGCTGCGCTTCGACGAATGGGAGCTGCTGTGTCCTGCGCACAACCGTACCCAGGTCGCCGAGACTAGGCGCGGAGGACCGGCGCGGACCAGATGCGTCGTGCGGTCCTCTAGTGGCTCCCGTGTTATTCCCCCTCGGCAACGCTTGGCCGCAGTAGCAGTGCTGGCCGAGCGGGAGGCGCAGCTATCCGCGGTACAGCGCCTGGCTCTGGTCGATGCCGCCGCGTGATGGCTTTCGGAACCCGACGGCGGCGAGGAGTTTGCTACGCACTGCTTGCTGCAAGCTGCGCGGCGGAGGTCACCACGGAACACGTCTACCTTGCCCTGATCACTCGATCCGACGAAACAGGCGACGACGGCGAGTCTGCTTCGTCCTAGGGGGACTGTTGCATTGAGCGATCGGGCATAGCCCTGGCCCCACACGTAGGGATGTAATTGCCAGCCGATCTCCAGGTCGTCGTTACCGGGCGGTAGGGGCAACAGGGTCGCCCCACCTATCAAGCACTGGTCCTCCTGCCGCTGGATGCACCACCGACCCGCGGGCGCAATCGCCCGGGCGTCCTCGACGATCCACTGCTGCAACAGCAGATGCATGGCCGGTAGGTCGGGAACCTGGCCCATGATCGGGCTAAGCCATCGTGCCAGGTCGACGTGTCCGAAGACGTCCAGCGCCGCACGCGCATCGTCGATGTGCCACGTCCGCAGAATCAGTCGGGCTGTGAGCAGCCGCTGAGCCATATCGCAGCCTAGCCTTCGGGACGACGGTCGATCGCTGGAGAGATCCAACCTTTAGATCCGTGATGCGAAGTCCACCGAGTGGAAGTCTCTGACGCCAGATGATGGGTGCCGGATTGACCTCTCCGGTGCGCGGGCGGATGAGGCCGGCAACCGTGCGGATCTTCGGAATCGCGATGGTGCTTGCGGTGGTACGCAGTGCGACGGACACCATCGGCCCCTCGCGACCAGAGCGGCGCTGCGCCGAGCCATGGATGACCGGGCCGTTGACCTCCGTCCGTAGCCGTCATCAGTCCTACGGGAGCGCGGTGATGGCGTGTTTACCTAGGGTGATCCGCACCCGCCCAGCTGACCAGGCTGAGCAGGCACGGCGCAGGCCTTAACGTCCTCAGCAAGGCACTTCAGTACCCGCCATCCAAGCGATCCGGTGGGCAGCGGCTTCGCCCCGTCCTCGACGGACTGGAGGGGCACGCGAGAATGGCAGTGGCCCACGGCTTGACAGCACTGGTTGTGGGTGTTACAAAATGCGCCGACAACATCGGTGGACAGTCCAGCAAGCGTTCGCACGAGGCAGCGCAAGGGCGGTACACAAGGAAACACAGGAGGTTGAGGAACGGTCAAGATGGAGGTGGTCGCCGCGGCGTTTCGGCGTACATCGGAATCGAGACAAGTTCATTCCCTCAATGGGGCCCGGCCGGTTGGTCGGGCCCCATTCTTGTGCACCCATCGGTGCTAACCGAGCCGCTCGACTGCGTCCCGCGTAACCCATGCCTGCGGTTGCATCGGGCCGTCTAGATGCTTTTCGTGTGTGGTCCCGCCTGATGCTTGACGGTGGAGCTGCTTTACCCCGATCGGGGGGCACCATACGTTGTTGAACAACGATAACCAGGTTTGCTTCTGCCTGTAGCCGCGCGACCGGGCGGTCCACTCGTCTTGATGCAACATCTTCACGAAGGGAGAGCTTTGGCGGGTCTGATTGGCACAGGACGAGACTTCCCGGTGGAGGCTTCGGTGCTTGCAGGTCTGTGTGGTCGGTTGTGTGCCGTTTTGTGCCTGCCACGCTGCTTGGTTAGGGGGCGTCGTCGGACTGTTCTGCGGTCATAGGCGTGCCCTGGCCCGTCTGGTGCTGCGAACCGCCCTCGCTGCAAGGCGGGTCCCCGCGTTGGTCAGTTTTCAGCTGCCGTTGACATTCGTCTGATCTGTCAGTCGAGCCAGCGTCACACCGGGTGTCGGTGCGCTTTGGACGGTAGTTAGGTGACGGGACCACCCGGGGGTTACGACGAGCGCGACCAACTGGACAAGACTGTCTTCGCGCTCGCCGCAAGGACGTCCGTCAACAAGGCCTAAGGTCAACACTGGCGCTGGGATCGGTCCTGCGATCAGAAGATCTTTAGTCGTTCTGGCTTTCCGTTGGGATCTTGGACGTAGACGGCGCCGCCTGAGTGCATGAGCTCGTCGAGGTAGTTGTAGACCTGTAGTGCGCGATTGATGGTTTCTGTCTTGGTGTCGCCGGTGCGTTGAACCGTCGCCTCCATGGCGTGCCAGGCGCGAGGGGTGAGGTTGACCGTCACTCGTTCTAATGCTCCGTGGCCGCGGCTGGTCGTGGTCGCTGCGCGGTCTTGATCAGTCACGGGGCCTTTCGTGGGTGGCATCTGCCTCGACCTTTCTCAGGGGCAGTACGGGGCACTGGGCAAGGCGGGTCGCGCTTCGGTGCGATGTTGATCGATATGCCCAGCGTCTGCTAGCTGCCGGATCGGGTAGCTCGCTGACGTGTAGCTGCTACTCCAGGGGGATCGATAAGTCGTCCTATCCAACTCCTCGATGTACTCTGCGCTACAAAATATTGCCATAATCGTGTACGTGCTGCATACCTGTCAACCATGTTAGGCATACCTTATCATAGCATCAGTACCATATCGACCATACTACTTTGCCTGCTTTATCCAGTTTTGTCTTGATTACAGCTGTACAGTAGGGGTACTGCCTGATAGTTTGTGGTGGGGACAGCTGTTACGCAACGTAACGGCCCGGGCGCAAGGAGCCACGCGCCATGGACAAGGACATGCACCCAGGTCACGAGCCGGAGCATGTGGATTTGACCCAGCTTGAGGGCGAGCCCGGCGCCCGAGTGGATCCACTGTTCGAGCGGCAAACCGACAACGCCGAGTTCGCCGGGCGCTGGTTTCGGGTCCGCTTTTACAGCGATACCCCGATCCACTCAGCCGCTGGCACCGCAACCGCCCTGCTGAAGCTCGTGTTCGCGGCAAGCCTGCCCGCCGCCGGTATGGCAGCAGCCGCCTGGGCAATGGGAGCAGCGGCTTGGCTGACCCTGACATCGGCCGCACTCATGTTCATGGTGGTCGGGGGCATTGGACTACTTCTCATCCTTCGCATCGTGGCCAGCCCAGGCACCCAACATGAGCTCAGCTCCGACAACGGTGCCGGACAAGGCGACGAGGCCGACCCCCGATTAACCGATCACGGTCAGACCCGGAAGCGGCACAGCCGCCACCAAACCGAACACCCCAACCCGACCCGACCCCACAGAGCACTCCACCCACCAAAACGCAGATGACTGGTTACCCCGACCAGGCGGCTGCAGTCGCCGCCACGCTGGCTGACCTCGACGCCCGCCCCAACGATCGGGTGCTGATCATGTTACCCGACGGTCCCGACTTCGCCGCGGCCTTCGCCGGCGTGATACAGCATGGCGCCGTGCCACTGCCCGTGAACCCGCTGTTACCAGCACACGACATCATGACACTCGCCGACCAGGCAAGTGCCCACCTAATCCTGGCCTCGGCGGACCAGATTGATGCGCTGGCCAACCTGAGCACCCAGCCACCGGTGCCGATGAATGGGCCACAGGGGCCCTGGGCAGCCCTACTACGACTCCGCTGAGCGTCCAGTCCGCGGCGGCTGCCGCTAGCGCTGGACTTACCCGGATCGGTCTCACCGCCAGGTCCCCGACCTAGACGACGACAAGTCTGACAACGAACCCGTGGCTCCAGCGGCGCCTCCGGTCCCCGGTAGCCGAGCCATCGCCACCGTGGCAGTGAGCGCAGCGTTGCTGGGATGCAGGGGAAAATTGCGTGACACGGTCAACCTGCGTCATCAGGAAG
Source organism: Actinomycetota bacterium (assembly GCA_030863015.1). Taxonomy (GTDB): domain Bacteria; phylum Actinomycetota; class Actinomycetes; order Mycobacteriales; family Pseudonocardiaceae. The sequence continues at coordinate 139 of JALZCO010000308.1, read as the reverse complement.
TTGCACACGTGCGTTCCACTGCTCAGGGGATCCTGGGGAAGGGTCAAGACTGTTCCCGGCACCAGCCGCAGGGACATCCGCTGACACAAGACCTACGTCACATCACCAACCGCAAAATCGGCTAGGCACTGTCACCCAT
>JALZCO010000307.1 GCA_030863015.1 Actinomycetota bacterium | reverse complement strand
GAGTCTGGGCAGTGCGCACCACGGTGGCATCGCTGGTGCCCAGCCGGGCAGCGATCTCCGCGGCAGAGAAGAACCCGAGCTGGGCGGCGTGTTCGGTGAAGAACCGGGCGACCCTGCGCTGCGCCGGCGCGAGGCCGCCTATCCCGGCAGCGATCTGGTCAGCGGGGCGAATCATTAACTACCTCTCTGGAGCTTTAGGCGTAGCAAATGCTACCTTCGATTAGTGCTTGACCTGTTGACGGTCGCATTGCCTGCTTTTCTGGCCTCGCTGGTGGAGTTCGTCGAGGCATTCACGATCGTGCTCGCGGTAGGCACCAGCCGAAACTGGCGGGCCGCACTGACCGGTGCAGCGACGGCGACCGTCGCGCTGGCCGGACTGCTGATCGCGTTCGGGCCTGGGCTGCTCGAGCGGGTCGATGAGCGGGTGCTCTTGCTGGTCATCGGGATCCTGTTGCTGCTGTTCGGCGGCCGGTGGCTGCGCAAGGCCATGCTGCGCTCGGCCGGACTGATCGCCAAGCATGACGAGTCCGCCGCCTTCGCCGAGGAGGTCGACGCGCTCGGCCGGACACGGCGCGCCCGCGGGTTCGACTGGGCCGGCTTCGCTGTTAGCGGCAAGGGTGTGTTCCTCGAAGGCGTGGAGGTGGCGTTCATCGTGCTTACTCTCGGCGCTACCAGTGGCGGCTACGCCGCGCCCACCTTTGGTGCCGGGGCCGCCCTGGTGCTCGTTGTCGTGGCCGGCGCAGCGCTGCGTCGACCGCTGACCCGGGTTCCGGAGAACACCCTTAAGTACGCGGTCGGCGCGATGCTGGTCACTTTCGGGGTGTACTGGACAGCGGAGGGGCTTGGCGTCGCCTGGACGGGCGGCGCCGCCGCGCTGGGTTACCTGCTCGCCGCCACGTTGGCACTGTCCTGGCTCAGCGTGCAGTGGTTGCGCCGGCCGGAGCCCGTTGAGCTGGCGACGTCCCGGTGAGCGCGGTGTTCAGGGCGGTCATGACCGCAGGGCGCGAAGCGTTCGGCCTGCTAGTCGATGACGGCGCAGTGGCCGTCGGCATCTTGGTCGCTGTCGGCGTGGCCGCGTTGCTCAGGTATTCCGGGCTCCTCGGCTCTGGTGACCTCCTCGGTTGGGTGCTGTTCACGCTTGTATGGCTGGCGCTGGCGGTGTCATTGCGCCGAGCCCGCTCTCGGTTGCGTCCCCACTCCCGCTGAGCCTGTCGGCGAGCCGTGGACAAGGCAACGGCTGGGATACGGGACAATGACAGCCGTGTGACACCACGCGAGGGACTGGAGCGACTGCGAGCTGCGGCAGCCTCCGGTGAGCTGCGCGCCTTGTCAGCGGTGGCACGTCAACCTCGACCTGGTGGGACTTGAGCAGGTGGATGTGGCCCACCTCAACGCCGCCGGGCCGCTGCTGCGGGTACGTGCCCTGGTCGGTTCGAACATTCTCTATGATCGTGCGCTGGCTCCGCAGCCACGGCGCAAAGACTCCGTGATCTCAGCCTGGCCAGGCTTATGGACAGTTGGTTCTGCTCAGGAAGTAGCAACCCGGGCTAGGGACGGCCTGATCTGATCCAATCCCCACCGGATGCTCAGCACCGTTGGAGTCCGCAACGCGCTCGCGGTGGGAAGATCGATCACGATGTACCGGTCATCCCGCACCCCTCGGAGGCTGCGGAACAGCTCGAGGCCTTCGACCTGGCGCTGCAGCTCGTTGGTGGCGTATAGCATGATCACGATGTCGGCGTCGAGCACAGACATGTTCTCGAAGCTCAGGTCTCCCCCTGGGTTGCCGGGAGCGATGTCAGGCAACTGGCGGACCGATGTCGGCAGTTGCATGCCTAGGTCCTGCAGGAGCTTGACGCTGGGATCCTGACCCGACTTGAGGGTCACGATCTTGCCGGGTTCGTACGCGAAGGAGTACGTGACCGTCTTGCCGACGAGGCCGGGATTCGCGTCCCGTACCGCGCGGATGGCCGCCTCGGTCTCGGCCACGACCTGCCGGCCGCGGTCCTCCAGGCCGAGCGCTCGAGCATCGACCATGGCTTGTTCCTGCCAGCTCTGCGCGCCCCACTCGGTCGCGTAGCCGACGGTGGGGGCGATCTGGGAAAGCCTGGGATAGTCGGTCTCGAGTCCGAAGTCGTTGACGGCCAGGATCAGGTCCGGGTTGAGGGCAGTCACCTGCTCGATGAGCTGGCACCGCAACTCGCCGCCGCCCTTGATGGCGACCCCATGACCACGGTGGCACAGCGATGAC